>JAGYLT010000418.1 GCA_018400545.1 Bacteroidales bacterium | reverse complement strand
ACAAAAATGGTAGTAGAACCAAAAAAACTAACCTCGGCAATTTTTCCTAATTTCGCTCTTTAATAATTCCAATGAAATCATTTGGCGAAAAATATAGCAAAAAGCGATACCGGTTAGCTTACAGCACATCGGTTTTTAGCATTACCCTGGTGCTCTTTATGCTTGGCCTTTTGTTGATGATGGTGTTTTATGCCGGCAGGCTTTCAGCCTTTTTTCGTGAAAATATTGGCGTTTCACTGGTGCTTAGTAGTGTAGCGGATGCCAATCAAATTATGCATTTCAAAGATAGTTTGCACAAATACGTATTTGTAAAATCAACCAGTTACATTTCAAAAGAAGCAGCCGCCAAAAAATTGCAGGAGGAACTTGGAGAGGATTTCTTGGATTTTATCGGTTATAACCCACTACCGCCAACCCTCGAGCTTTTTTTGTACGAATCCTATACATCCTCCGACAGTCTTCTGAAAATCAAACAGGTATTGCAAAGCCATGAGATTGTGGAAAATGTTGAATATGAACATCAGTTGCTCGACCTGATCGACGAGAATATTTTAAATATCAGCCGTTGGGTGCTGGCTTTCAGTTTATTGCTACTTATTATTTCTATTTTGCTCATTCACAATACCATCAGGCTGTCCATATTTTCAAAGCGCATGCTCATCAAAAGTATGCTGCTGGTAGGAGCCTCGCAGCAATTTATCCGCAGGCCGTTTATCATCGCAGGCATTTACCAGGGGCTGGCGGGGGGAGTTGTTTCGGTAATCCTGCTTACGGGAATTCTTTATTTCAGCAATATCAGGTTTCCCGAACTTCAACTTCTGGATAATATTTTAAATGTTGTATTAGCAGGGCTTGCTATGATTGGCTTTGGCATTTTGATAACCTGGCTTTCAACCTATCTTGCAGTTAAAAAATACCTAAAAATAAGATCAGAAGATTTATATTGATATTTTTGCGAAAAATTTTTCAATGATGAAGCAAACCAAAGCAAAGAAAAATATATCAAAAACCGGCGCCAAACCAGTTGGCAACCGTGAGAAACAGACCAAAACCGATCGTTCGGCCTTTGCATTCGATAAGGATAATTACAAATGGTTGCTCATCGGGCTGGCATTTCTGTTGGTAGGATTTTTACTCATGATTGGTGGTGGCTCTGAAGATCCTGACGTTTTTAATTACGGCATGTTCAATTTTCAGCGTATGACACTATCACCCATTTTACTGATGATCGGCTACATGCTGGGCATTTACGCCATCATGAAAAAGCCGAAAAATACCAATAAAGCCTCCGAATAATCCATGAACTGGATCGAAGCACTCCTGCTTGGAATTATCCAGGGCCTTACCGAATTTTTACCGGTAAGCAGCAGCGGCCATCTCGAACTGGCCAAATTCGTCCTGGGCGACACCAGCCTGCCCGAGGAAAGCCTCCTCATGACCGTAGTCCTGCATGCTGCAACGGCAATCAGTACCATCGTGGTTTTTAGAAAAGACGTTGCCGAAATTCTTCGCGGTCTTTTTCAGTTTAAATGGAATGATGAAACCATTTTTTCATTAAAGATTGTGGTTTCGATGATTCCCGCTGGCCTGGCCGGTGTATTGCTCGAATCGGAAATTGAAGGTTTGTTTGGCGGCCGGCTGATGCTGGTTGGCAGTATGCTTATCATAACTGCTATTTTATTGTTGCTTGCCGACAGGGCCAAAACCACACAAAAAAAAGTAGGTTACCTCGATGCTTTAATCATTGGTATTTCACAGGCTATTGCTATCATGCCCGGTATCTCACGGTCAGGGGCAACCATATCAACCAGTGTGCTTCTAAAAATCGACCGCTCCAAAGCTGCCCGGTTTTCCTTTCTCATGGTGGTTCCGCTCATCCTGGGCGCCATGGCCAAAGACTTACTCTCCGGTGAAATCGCTTACCAGTCCGGCCAGATGATTCCACTCATCGTGGGGTTTGTGGCAGCATTTTTTACCGGTATCCTGGCCTGCACATGGATGATCGCACTGGTGAAAAAAGCCAGGTTAAGTTGGTTTGCGTTCTATTGCTTCATCATTGGCGGGGTTGCCATAGTCTATACTTTTATTGCATGATACATAAAAAATCCCTGGTAGATCATCCGGATTTTAAGGCAGGGGAAGTTATCCTGATTGATAAGGAAATCAACTGGACTTCATTTGATGTGGTAAACAGCCTGCGCAATTTCATTCGACGTAATTTCAGTTTCACCAAAACAAAAGTGGGCCACGCCGGAACCCTCGATCCGCTGGCCACAGGTCTTGTTATTATTTGCACGGGCAAAAAAACCAAGGAAATCGA
>JAGYLT010000417.1 GCA_018400545.1 Bacteroidales bacterium | reverse complement strand
ATTCGATATCGAATTTACCCTGGCAGGCATCGAGCGCTTTTATTCCACAACCCAACCCATCACTGCATCAACACCCGGAATAGAATGATTGACATAAAAATAAATAACCGCTCGCTCGACCTGGGCAGGTTCCAGATCAGTTTCGAACTGCTCAATCCGATCTTTAATGATATCGGCAGCTTTAGTTATCCGTTCACGTTTCCGGCAAGTGAACCCAACCTGGCAGCATTGAATCATCCGCACCGGGTGAACAATCATTTCAAAACTGAAACCCATGCTGTTGACATTAATCTTTTTGATGCACCCTGGCAGCGTGCAAACCTTGTGCTGCGCGATGTTACCGATAAATTGATAACCGCAAACCTGACAGTAGGAGAGGGGACTTTGTTTTACGATTTGAAAAATACACTACTCAGCGATCTTGAATATGGCGGAACACGTTCTATTTATGATTATGGCTCCGGAAATCCTGAGGATCCATGGATGAACAAAGTTTATAACAATCAGTGGCCTGACGTTGATTTTGCCTTTTTCCCTGTTTTCAATCCGCTGTTTTTCGAAGATTCTGAATACATTCACAATTCCGATTTTATCAATTCCTTTGTTTATCCTGATGTTACCCTTGTGGGAAATGTTTCTTACTATCCATACATTGATTACATTTTCAAACGCATATTCGAATCGCTCAATATATCACTTTCAAAAAACAGTTTTCTTAATGATGACGAGCTGAAAAGCCTTGTACTATTCCATGATGTTTCATTTTCAGAATATACATTCAATGGCATATCAACAAATATTTTCCCAACTGAATTATTTGATTTGAAAAATGGGATCCCTTCTGTTAAAATCTCTGAATTCCTTTCTGTGTTTTCAAATCTCTTTGGCATGTATGCCTTCATGGATAACCAGTCGCGATCTGCAAAACTTTTATTTTTCAAAGACATCATTTCCGATCCGTCATCCATTTTTCTTGACAATCACAGCAAAATTAAAACCCTGAATTATGATAATAAAGATGGATTTGATTTCACCTGGACAATTGACAGCGATGAAAAATCTGCCGAAGATTGGTTTTTGGAAAATGTAAACGATACAAATCTTAAAGGATCGGTACATTTAATTTCCGATTTACCATCCGAAGCCTCCCCGGGTGAAGTCTATTTTGTTGAATCAGTTGGCGCTTTTTTCAAATGGGGATGGTCAACGTTTTTCAAAGACTACCGCTTTTCTTCACTTTCGCCTTATTATGGCAATTCGATTTCTAATTTTAGTTTTGGATCCAATCCTAAAAAACTTGATGTAAAAGCCTTTTCGTTGCATGCATCTGATACAAATTCAGTCAACCCGAATCAAAGTCCCTGGCTGATTCCTTACACAGATAAAAATGGTATCAGCGATGCACACAAGGATTTGAAGCGCAATGATAAAATCAAATTACTCTTTTACCGCGGCATGCACAACTATCGTGGATCGTCTTCAAAGTACTATCCTTTTGCAACGCCCGGTAACCATGACGCCAATAATGTAAAAATTGGCAACAAAACATTGTTCTGGCCCGGTCCGTCCGGACTTTACGAAAACTTCTGGAAGTTTCCCCTTAGTTTTTATCAGAATACCAAGCCAGTCGAATTCAACTCCGATCTGTCGGTGCCATTTCTCCGGCAGTTGGATATGTCGCGCAAGTACAGATTTGCCGAAGCCAACTGGCTTATTGATAAAGTGAACTTCACCGTAAGCAACCAACGCATATCAACCTCAAAAATAAAAGCATGGAAAGCATAACAACAACCAGACAACAACGACAACGCGAACGAAGTGAGCTAACAACAATGACAACAACGACAACAACGACAACTTCTCCCCCCTCTTTTTGTCCTTTCACCCATTCCCTTTTCATCGCACATTTGCCACAAATAAATAATTATGTCAACATTCACTAAAGCGGAGATCGTACAGCGGATTGCCGACAACCTTCCGGACAATGTCACTAAGAACATTTTGCCCGATGATTTGCGCCAGGTGCTGGAGGAACTGATCAACATGGTTCAGCCGTCCACCTTTATCAGCTTTACCGAGGACGGATATGATTTTACCAATGTTGGCCAGGCGCTGCTTTGGTTGCTCGAAAACAATATTCCCGGATGGGAAGACACACATTACCCTGCCAACTACTCAGTTTTCTACGACGACAACATTTACCGCAGCAGCGCAATCATCAATGAAGGCTCGGCAGTTCCATCGCTGAATCCAAACTGGACAAAGATCACGAACGTTAGTGCAGGCAGCACAATGACCGCTACAGAGATCCGCGATGCGCTGGAAACGCTTACCGGTCCGGCGATGCT
>JAGYLT010000416.1 GCA_018400545.1 Bacteroidales bacterium | reverse complement strand
TTTTTTTAAATGACAAACAGATTTTTAGGGATTAATTGATTGCACTTGCCCTTTGTCCACATTTCCATCCTTATCACGGACAAAGGGCATTTTTTTTGCCTTTTTTTTTCCTCCCAAAATATCCTTAAAGTATTGACAAATAAAGTTTTAACTCATTTTTGTTTCACTTCCAGGCACATTTGTCATCCAATAAAACTAATATTCAAAGAAAAATAGCGCTACCTCCCCGGTGTTAAACATTTAATTAGCTACGCTGAATCTTTTTACTCATCCTTTTTGAGTTGGAAAAACAGTAATTCTGATGGCTGAAGGTCCGCTAATCCGGGGAATTCAAAAATTTGGTAATCAATCAGAAAAACAACCTGCCGGTGATAATCCAAAATCATTAAATCAAAAAGGAGAATAAAACAAAGTTCAGGCAATAATTACCTGGATGCCTTTATCTTCGAGCAACAATACTGTTGACATGTCTGCTTTCTTATCCGTGACTATAGTATCCACCTTATCCAGATTGCAGATATGCCCGAAGCCTTTTCGATTTAGCTTGCTGGCATCGGCAAGTACAATGATTTTTTGGGCAGATTTTATCATTACCTTGTTCAAAGATGCTTCCATTGCGTTGGTTGTGGTTAGTCCGTAATCAATATCAATTCCGTCAACACCAATAAATAATTTATTGCATGTGAAATTCAAAAGCATCTGTTCGGCCAGCGGGCCTACAACAGAGGAGGAGCTCTTTCTGACAATTCCACCCAGCTGAATTGTTTCAATTTCTTTATGCGAAGTTAAAATTTCGGATGCTGTAAGGGAGGCACAAATTACTGTTACACCATCTGTACCGAGCAATTGACGGGCAAATTGATTGATTGTAGTACCGGAAGCCAATATGATAGTATCATTTGGCTGAATCAGGCCTGCAGCTCTTACTCCGATTTGCTTCTTTTCGTCCGCATTTAGCTTGGCTTTTTCGCTTACGTGCTTATCAATAACATAGGGATTTTGCAAAGTAGCGCTCCCATGCGATCGAAAAACCAGCTTTTGTTCTTCTAAAAAACTCAGATCTTTTCGAATGGTTACAACTGATACATCCAATTGTTTGCTCAATTCAATCACGCTGGTGTATTTCTTTGATTTGAGGAGCTTCAGAATCTGTTCGTGCCTCTCGGCCATATTTTTAAACATAATTATCCGGTATTAATTTGTAGCAAAAGTAGAAAATAAATCCAGTGATAAAACTAAAGAAAACATTTCGAAATAATAGATCGATTAAAAAGGTAATTCTTAAATGTTAAAAATTACATTATATTTAACTATATTTCAATTACTTAAATAATTTACCGGAATCCAATTTATTTTTTTCTTGTTTCTTTAACTTCGTTTTACTTATCTTTGCTTTCGTTTTTAATCACATTACGAAACAATAGAAATAAAACAAACATATTATGAAAAGAGAAACAATGATCAAAAAAATGTGTGACCGCAAAACCCCTTACGACTTTATTATAATAGGAGGAGGAGCGACGGGCATAGGAATTGCACTTGAAACTTCGAGCCGGGGCTATTCCACTTTAATGGTTGAACAAGCCGATTTCACAAAATCCACTTCCAGCAAAAGCACAAAACTTGTTCATGGCGGTGTAAGGTATATGGCACAGGGTGACCTTGCACTTGTGCGTGAAGCTTGCGCCGAAAGAGGCCGTCTGGTACGAAATGCACCACACCTTGTTAAAAATCAATCATTTATCATACCGGCTTTTGGTTTTTTTGATGAACTGATGTACACGGTTGGGTTAACATTTTACGATTTTCTTGCAGGCAGATTCAGTCTTGGCAGATCATTACGTATTTCGAAACGTAACACTTTGAAACGAATCGAAACTTTAAACGAAAAAAACGTTACTGCCGGAATTGTATATCATGATGGGCAGTTCGATGATTCAAGACTCGCGATCAATGTACTGCAAACTGCTGCAAATTTTGGAGCCGACCTGATAAATTATATGCGGGTAGAAAATTTGTCGAAAAATGGCAATGGATTAATCAACGGTGTTGCAGTAAAGGATGCGGAAACAGGCAATACTTATAACATTGCAGGTAAGGCGATAATCAACGCTACAGGTGTATTTGCAGATGATGTGATGCAAATGGATAAACCCGAAATGAAAAAAATTATCCGGCCAAGTCAGGGCGTGCATATAGTACTCGATAAAAGCTTCCTTCCGGGAAACGATGCCCTGATGATTCCCAAAACAGATGATGGACGCGTACTTTTTGCCGTACCATGGCACAACAAGGTTGTTGTTGGAACAACCGACACTCCCATAAAAAACGCATCTCTTGAACCACAGGCAC
>JAGYLT010000415.1 GCA_018400545.1 Bacteroidales bacterium | reverse complement strand
TATGGCCATGAAAGCCGGCGCAACGGAATCGGAAGTCCGGGAAGGCCTGAAAACTTTTACCGGTGTTCATCGCCGGCTCGACAGGCAGTTTGTTTCACCGCAAACCACCTACATTGATGACTATGCGCACCACCCCGAAGAAATTAATGCTTTGGTAAAATCCGTCAAAGCGCTGTATCCCGGCAGGAAAATTACCGGCATATTCCAGCCACACCTGTACTCACGCACCCGCGATTTCGCTGACGGCTTTGCCGAGAGCCTTTCCAGGCTTGATGAGGTAATCCTGCTGGACATTTACCCGGCCCGGGAAAAACCCATCGAAGGCATTACATCAAAGCTGATTTTTAAAAAAATCAATCACAGCAACAAAACCCTTTTAAATAAAGAAAAACTCATCGATTTTCTGCAACACAAAAACCCTGAAATCCTGCTGACCATCGGGGCCGGAGATATAGACAGGCTGGTAGAACCCATTCGCCAAATGCTGGAAAATCGGTTTAAAACGGAGGAAACAACATGAAAAAAATATTTCAGATCATCATGTGGTTACTCATCGCAACAGGCATTGTTTTCCTGCTCAGCTTTGCGATGACCGATCATAAAACATTAACCTGCAAAGCCCTGGAAATTTCCATGACTGATAACTCCAATGAGGGCTTTATTGATGAGGACGATATCCGTAATCTGATCATTTCGGAGTTTGACACACTCCCCGGAAATCTCCTCGACAGCATCAACACGAGTGCCATTGCCGAAATGCTAAAGCAAAACCCGTACATCAAAAATGCCGCGGTTTTTAAGTCCGTATCGGGAAATATCGAGGTTGAAGTGGAACGTGAAATTCCGCTGGTCCGCATCATTACACCGGAGCACGAAAATTATTTCGTGGCCGAAAGCGGAGCCATACTTCCGGTTAGCAAAAACCATACGCCGCACGTGATGGTTGCCTCAGGAAACATACAAACAAATTATAAATCCATTTCTGACAGCATATTATTTTATCACAACGAAATTGAAGCGGCATCAGGAGTGCTATCATCTGCACATTATCTGTCGGCAGCGCTGCAAAATCATCCGTTTTTGCAATCGTACATCGAGCAGATTTATGTAAACAAAAACGGCAGCATAGAACTGGTCCCGGAAGACGGAGATCACATCGTGTTGCTGGGTGATGTTGTGGGACTTTCAGAAAAATTCAGTAACCTGATGACTTTTTACCGAGCCGGAAAACCTTCGGTTAAAGCGGGTTATCGCACGGTTAATTTATCATATGCGAACCAGGTAGTTTGTAAAAAATAAATTCATATGGAATCATCAAATATAATTGTAGGACTTGACATCGGGACAACCAAGATTGCCGCAATTGTTGGCCGCAGGGCCGATCATGGCAAAATTGAGATCCTTGGTTACGGAAAAACCGAATCCATCGGTGTGAAGCGCGGCGTGGTATCGAACATCGAAAACACGGTACAGTCGATCCGCAAAGCTGTGGACGAAGCCGAGCAAAAATCGGATGCGGAAATAAAATATGTGAATGTTGGGATTGCAGGACAACACATCAAAAGCCTGCAGCACCGTGGCAGCCTAATCCGCGAAAACAACGAGGAAGAGATCAGCCAGAAAGACATCGACAGCCTGCTCAACAGCATGTATAACCTGAACATGAGCCCCGGCGACGAGATCATCGACGTGATCCCACAGGATTACATCATCGACAACGAACAGGGCATCCGCTACCCCATCGGGATGCTGGGCAATTCGCTGGAGGCCAACTTTCATATCATCGTGGGACAAACAACAGCAGCAAAGAACATTTACAAATGCGTGAAAAAAGCCGGCCTTGAGGTTGTCGATCTGATCCTGGAACCCATCGCATCATCCAATGCCGTGCTTAGCGAGGAAGAAAAAGAAGCCGGCGTGGTACTGGTAGATATCGGCGGCGGAACCACCGACCTGGCTATTTTCCAGGACGGCATTATCCGGCATACGGCCGTAATCCCGCTTGGCGGCGATATCCTCACCGAAGACGTCAAGGAAGGGTGCAGTATCATACGGAAGCATGCCGAAGAACTGAAAGTGAAATTCGGTTCGGCGCTGGCCAACGAAAACAAAGATGAAGAAATCGTGGCCATTCCCGGATTACGCGGCAGGCCACCCAAAGAGATCAGCCTGAAAAACCTCGCCAGCATCATCCAGGCCCGCATGGAGGAAATCATTGAGCATATTTATTACGAAATCAAAAACTCGGGATTCGAGAAAAAGCTGATTGCCGGCATTGTGCTCACTGGCGGTGGAGCGCTACTGAGGCATATTGCGCAGCTTACCGAGTTCATGACCGGCATGGATACACGCATCGG
>JAGYLT010000414.1 GCA_018400545.1 Bacteroidales bacterium | reverse complement strand
TGATCAGGTTAATCACCTTAAATTCAGATGGATAATCTTTGGAAGGATCAACAGAATCTTCATCATACCTGGCCTTTGAAAACTCAAACCCTTCAAAAAACCTGGCCCAGCTTTCATCCACCGAAGCAGGGTCAGTTTGATATTGTTCGTAAAGCTGTTCGATCATTACGGGATCGGCGTTGCCGAGATATGAATATTTGTCCATGAGATAAGCACTTGAATGAAAAGCACAAAGGTAAATTATTTTGATGTGGGGCTTTAAGCAGGTAGTCAGATAAAACAGAAAATTTGGATTTAATTAATAATTGATAATCAATTTTTTACAACATTCGGGCAAGCCAATTCCAGCTTCCTTTTTATAATATTTAACATTTACCCAAAAAACTCATCCTTAAAATTGATGAGAAAAACTTCCTTTGTTGCACGCGTAACTGCGGTGTAGAGCCAGCGCAGGAATTCCTGGTCGAACTTTCCCTCTGGCAGCCAGGGCTGGTCGATAAACACCGTTTCCCACTGCCCGCCCTGGGTTTTATGGCAGGTAAGCGCATAGGCAAACTTCACCTGGAGCGCATTGAACCAGGGATTATTTTTTACTTTTTCAACCCTCCGGCGACGCTCCGGAATATCTTCATAGTCCTTCATCACCTCTTCGAAAAACCGCTGGTTGTCGGTGTAAGAAAGCGCAGGCGTTTCTGCGGTGATGGTGTCGAGCATGAGTTTGAGGTCAATTTCCGGATGATCGGGATAATCCACCAGCCTCACCACAGCATCGGCAAACCGGAAACCATACAATTCAGTAATGTGCCTGATTTTTTGGATTTCGATAATATCGCCATTCGCGATAAAACCTGCAGGGGATTCTTTGGGTAGCCAGAAATAATTGTTGCGCACCACCATCATATAATCACCTGCCGAAATTTCCTCTTCACGAAACAAAATCCGATGACGTATCTCCCGGTTGTAAATGTTTGCCCTTTTATTTGAGCGGGTAATAATGATGGATTTATCATCGCCATAATCCTTATGAGCAAAAAGCAGGGCATCCTCGAGTTGGGTTGAATCGATGGAATGGATATCCGGAAAATTGGACAATTGAAAAACCGGAAAACTGAAATCCTGCCTGGCAATTTTTTCCCGAATTATTGTTGCATTGGCCAGAATACCTGATTCCAGCGACTGGCGCATCACTTCTTTGAGTTCTAATTTTCTGAACTGCAGGCTAAAAGTGGTTTCCAGAAATTTGGCATCCAGGGCTGGTGAAAGATCTGCACCTACCGGGGGCAACTGCGCCGTATCACCGATCAGGGTCAGGCAGCAGTTTTTCCCGGAATACACATAATCGATCAGGTCGCTCAGTAAATCCGTATCCGAATAAAACCGGCCGTCCCGTGAAGGTTTCCCCGGGATCATGGAGGCCTCATCCACAATAAAAATGGTATTGGTGTGCAGGTTTTCCATCCGGGCCATATACACGCCGCCATCTTTGGTGGTGCGGGGCATGTAGATTTTTTTGTGGATGGTAAAGGCCTGTTTCCCCGAATAGGCCGCCATCACTTTTGCAGCCCGGCCGGTGGGTGCCAGCAAAACAGTTTTAAGGCGAATGGCCGGA
Organism: Bacteroidales bacterium; assembly: GCA_018400545.1. Next base: position 748 of record JAGYLT010000414.1, on the reverse strand, counting down.
GCTGCTTTTACGAGTGCACTCAAAATGGTGGTTTTGCCGGTTCCGGCATAGCCCTTAAAAAGGAACGCCTCTTTTTTATCGCGGTTCAGGATAAACTCAGCGAGGGCCAGGATAAGGATGCGCTGGCCTTCGGTGGGCTCAAAGGGAAAATATCTGAAAATAAGATCTTCTACCTGCCGGATTTGCATGGCGGCAAAGGTAGGGAAGAAAAAGCTATGATTCTGCTGCTAATTCATTCTGATCAATTTCCCGGTATGTGTAAAGTTTTCACTGCTAACCTGGTAAATATAAATTCCCGGTGGCACCTGCCGGCCAAAATCATCATGTCCGCCCCAGGTAATTTCATACGATCTGGCATGCATTATTTCTGATGATAACTTTCGGCCATGCAGTTGTCAGTATTATGAAAAGCGCCTGTTAAACATGCTCCGCTCACAATAAACGGAAGTTTTTCATCATATTGGGAGGTGTTGATATTGCTAAATTCAATAGTTGGATGGCACCAATGCGTTGATGCTCCATGATCCATATAATTTAAAAACAAATAACCTTTAGCAAGCGAATCAATTAACGGCTGGTAACCATAAGGTACTAAATCCCAGGCTGGATAGGGCTGATCAAATCCGGTATCGAGCATTAATTCCTTCTTGTAATAATAAGGTAGAATTTCATCCATTGCAAGCATAGCTTCACTTTGGCCGGCATGAAAGTCTTCGCTGGTTGCAAGGGTTAATATATTGTTTTTATA
>JAGYLT010000413.1 GCA_018400545.1 Bacteroidales bacterium | reverse complement strand
AAGCAACGAATAGTGAAATAATGTGTACTTGTAAAAAATGTCTCATAATCTGTTAGGTTTAGTGAATAGATAAAAATACAATGCACAAAACTAAATTCACAAAACCTAAAAAATATCAGTGCCAGATGGTATTTTTGGCGTAAAAATACATCCGTGCCAGCGCGTATTTTATATCAAAGTCTTTGGTTTTAATAATCAAAATCTGTTCTTCTTAAAATTCCGGCCAGGGTAAAGATGTCTTCGTACACCTCATCCTGTTCTACCGGTGGTGGATAGCCATATTCGTCCAGCAGGATGAACAGAACGATCTTTAGGGCTGATTTTATGTTGTCGTGTTTGTTCCAGGCGGGGAAGCGGGCCTGCTCATCCATGAATTCTTTTAAGGCTTTGGCCAGGTTTATCATTTTTTCTTCGGGGTAGGTAAAACCATATTTTACAACTTTTGTTGGTAAAGGGCTTCACCGGGCAAGTCTGATATCAAAAAAGGTCAATCAGCAATGATCGACCTTTTTTATGTGGCCAAAAGATATTTCTAATTTCGGACGGGCTGTTTTGATTGCTTGTCCTGAACAGAATAAATGACACTTTTAATAACTTGAATATTAAGGGTTCATAGCTAAAAACTGTCCTTCCCCCCACCACTCAGCCTGATGCCGTATTTGTGCTCCATAAATTTGAAGTACCAGTAGAGTTTGTAGTTCACTTCCAGTCCATAGTCAGTGTTGGGGTTGTAAAAAATCTGTTCCTCAAAAGGAGGACGTCCCATACTTTGGATCACACGGCTGTTCCAGTCGATAACGTAAAACTGGTTTTTTTGACGGTAATATTCATTGGTGTAGTACCACTTCGGTTGGGCATTGGTCAGTATCCAGTTATCATAGCCTGTTTCGATGATGATAATATCATATTCGAGAGAGTCGGCCTGTATGATGTTTAGTGAATCGGGTGATTGTTGCAGGTTATTGAATGGCAATTCAATATTGGCTGAAAGGTTGATTGTGACTAACAATGTTGCTGCGAAAAAAAATAACTTTTGCATATTACCTCCGGTTTTAAAGTTTCGTTGGGTAAGATACAAAAATAATTCCGAAAACTGGGAAAGTCAAGAAATCAGAAACTCCATTTTAGTCGTCCGTAGAGCAATTGACCGTAGTTGCCGTATTCGGTGCGTTCTTCGCCGGCAAATAATTGGCCGATGAGCAGCAGCCCGATGTTGTCGGTAAGTGAAATATCCACGGAAGGCCCAACGAAAGCTGATCCATCATAGGGGTTAATGATGCCGGCTACCGTTCCTCTGATTAATGGTGAAATCTGGTAGGCTACTTCTCCAAATATTTCCATGCGGGAAGGAGTCAGGGTTTTGGCACTGATGTCGCGATCGATGATGACATTGTTGCCCAAAAATGCTTTGCCGGTTGTGCCATCAGAATTGTAAATCGCACTGGCATGTATGTATAGGCTGTTGGGAAAGGTGTAGTTAGCTCCGGCTGAAGTCACCAAAACGCTGTAATGATCGCTGCCTTTGGGGATTTCATGAGGGATAAACCAGGTTGCTTCGCCATTGAATCCGGCGCCTTTGATATCACCGGACCAACCTGCTCCCAGTACAATATCATCGCGCATTACCCCGCCCAAAAGCTGGAAATCGTAGTTCCATTTGTTGAATTTGTACATCCCGGCAATGGTGTGCTTGTTGTCGGAATCGATTTTCCAGGCAAGCTGCACCGAGGACGCCATGCCTGTGTAATATTGCACTTTCAGGGCATCGCAACCCGGCCGCTCCACATAATCAAAATCAAAATAGTTGAATGTATTGAAAATGTCGTTGGGATTCCAAACCAGGTTTGTGCCCCAGTTGATGCGCTGGCGCCCTGCGATGATTTCCAGGTTTTGGTGTGTGAAACTCAGGTAAGCCCTGTCGATATTGGTGAGGAAATAGTAGGAGGAATCGCTCACCCATTGTTTGGTCAGGTTCATCCATCCATAATCTGTTGATGCCTGATTGGCCAGGTAAGGATAATAATCGTAAACCATCTGACCATAATTCAGGATATTGCGCATGCCAACCTGCGATGAGAATCCACCTTTGTACCAGTAAAAATCCAGGCGGTTGTTGAGCTGCCCCATGGTTGCCCACTGTTCGGTATTAGGCTGAATCCATACATTTTCGAGGTATTGCAAATGGCCTTCCACTGAAAGCGTTCCCCAATCGATTTTTTCCTTGCTATCCTGAGCAATACATGTAGAAAAAATCAAAAATAAGATGGCTATTGTTGGAATGACTTTGTTCATTTTTGTAGAAGCTTTTAAAAAAATAACCACTTAGTCACTATGGTACGCCAAGAAGCGTGCGTAAAATTAATAATAACCCGGTAATATGAAA
>JAGYLT010000412.1 GCA_018400545.1 Bacteroidales bacterium | reverse complement strand
TGGCACCGATGCTAACTCACAGAACCCTGAAGTTCAATTTGCTGAATTTGGGTTCTATTCAGTATCCCTTGAAGTTACAAATGTTGCCGGTTCAGACATTGAAACAAAAGAGAATTACATTAATGTTATTCCTTGCGAATATTGTCCCGCTGAGGGGAATAATGGTTCAGAAGAGTGGATCAGCAATGTAACCTTCAACACCATAGATAATTCATCTGCGGCAGGAACAGGTTATACAGATTACACTGCCATTTCTACTGAAGTTGAACCCGGATCGACGCATGATATTTCTATATCCTGCGGATCTACAGGAACCTGGACTGAGCATATATGGGTGTTTTTCGATTGGAACCAGGATTGTGATTTTGATGATCCCGGTGAAAGTTTTGATTTAGGAGAAACCAACGGCCCGGGAACCTTAACCACCAGTGTATTGGTACCTAACGATGCAGTTCCGGGATCAGTTAGAATGCGGGCATTTTTGAAATTCAGCTCAAATCCGGACGGTGCTTGCGAAAACGGTTTCTCCTATGGTGAAGTGGAAGATTATACTGTGATAGTTGCAGGAGAATTAGCAGAAGGTAAAATACAGGGTTTTGTGCGGGATGCCCAAACCAACCTGGCCATTGATGCTGCCATAATTACTGCTACTGATGCAAATGGACAGGTATCTACTACCGAAACACCATTTGGTTCACATTACACGATGATGCTGCCTGAAGGCATGCATTCCTTCACCTGCGAGGCTACAGGTTACGAAACTGGCACTGCTGATGTAATGATTATTGGTGATGATAATGTACACCATACATTTTACCTGGAACCTGCAAAAGTGGTCACCGGCCTTGATGAGTCGCAATTCTCACAAGTAAGCATCAGTCCCAATCCTTCCAGCAACGAGGTGAAAATTCAATCTAATGCTGAGATTTCACGCCTTACTGTAATCAACCAGGCTGGTCAACTTGTTTACGAAACCAATGCCAACTCAAGCATCCTGAATGTAAATGTTTCAGCCTTCGATTCAGGAATCTATTTTGTGAAGATATTCACACATGATAATGTAATTACCAAAAAGCTGGTGATTGAATAAATAAAGTAAGAGAATTAATATCTTGCCCCTATTCGTCCCGCCAAACCAGCGGGATGAGTAGGGGCTTTTTAGTAATAACCGAAACGACTATCTATCTAAATTCAGATTTAAGAATGCTTTCACTTTGCTTGTTACAATCCGTTCAGATTAAGCTGCTGCACCACAACTGAAAAATGTTTTAAAATTGCTGCTTCATCGCGATTATTTTTTCAATGTATAACCATATGCACAATGCCTGCAACCATTTTTGCAGCAGTATCCGCGTTGCATGGAATACAGTTCGGTGAATACCCAGTAGCCTTTTTCTTTGTAGTAATGGATATCTTTTACCACTTCATGGCTTTCGTGTGGAAATGGAAACTTTTCGGATAGCAACGTTAGTTCATCAAGATGCGCAAGGCACTGATAACAAAGCCATTCATAACTGGTTTTTTCCAGGAATGATTTTGTTTTCAAAGACAAGTAATCCAGTTGATGAAATTGCAATCTGTTGTGCAGATTATCCCCTGCACCTCCTCCACAGCGCTGGCAAACCGATTGGTTTTTTAGACTTTCTTCCGGAATGGTATTGTTTTCCATAAAGGCCAAACAACGGAATGAAAAGATGGGTCAAAGAATTTTGATAAATTAAGATTTGAAAATGAATGGCTATTTTATGCTGTGGTAATTCATTTCGATGACCAGCGAATGATTTTTTATAGCCTGGTAAAATTCACTCAATTCATCATTTTTCAGGAAGAGATGCGGCTTATAGTGCCTCACTTTTTCCTTGATTTCCTTAAGTGCACCGTCAGGAAGTTTGTATCCAAGATGATTGAATAACTTTTCAGATTCAACATCAAAATCCCGGATGAGATCTTCGTATGCCAGGTGGTAAATTGAATTTCCGCCTTCAGTCGTTATTTCGAGGGCTTTTTCAACGTATGATTTCCAAAGCTCAAATCCCTGATCCAAAGAATTCAACCGAAGCGAACACTCATACAATCGCTCCGAAATCAGCCTGCACTCGCGGCTTCGGCGTTTCAGACCACCAAACAAACCCCGGTCTGTTTCTTCCCTGAACCGTTCATTTTGTTTTTTCAAATCATCAGCCACATCTGCAGGATTGCGATGTAGATGAATAATACGAACGCCGTCGAATACATACTTCCATAAATCGATGGTGAAGGTATTCAGTGGATCGGACCAGCCCCAGTCGAAATCAAATTTTTCGGCTTTGCGATAGCGGCGCCTGACATCATCGAGATAAGGCCTCAGATGCCTGCCTTTTAAATGCCTTTTCAGGGCCTTAGAAACCCTGATGGAGAAA
>JAGYLT010000411.1 GCA_018400545.1 Bacteroidales bacterium | reverse complement strand
TTTTAAATAGCCATACGAAAATCTTTTAACATTTTTATATTAACTCGCCTTTTGCAAATACTACTGCCCAATGGAGACTGCAACTGATTATAAACCATTATCTGTTATCCCTTTAAAATTTTCACCCAAAATAATTGCAACCGAACCAACCGGATTTGATCATGAGCTAAATTTTTGTAAGAAAATGCATGGCAGGCAGGCTTCTTCTAAATTCTTCATTATTTTAGCCGAAAACTATTGTTTGTGAAAAGAATTGTATTTTTCTTGTTCCTCCTGGTTTCGATAAACCTGAGTGCTACAAAAGTCCCGGATACAGGTCATCTGCTTCCACGGCTCAACAACGAAAACCTCGCTGCGGCGTATCCGGAAATTATTATGCAGGATATCGAAACGGTATTTAGATTTGAGGTTACCGACCCCGGATTAAAATCACTCATCAACGGAAAAATTCCTGCTACAATAAACGGTTCGGATCAATTTCTTGAATTCACAAATGGTGTGGCTGAATTTACTGTTGTGTTTGAGGAAAGGCAAACATTTAGTATTCAGGTGCAGGATTTTGGTTTTGAGGATGATTTCCGGCCCATACCTTTGTGGTTGAGCATTCTCCCTCCATTAATTGCTATTGTTATGGCACTCGCAATCAGGGAGGTGTATTCGGCGCTATTCACGGGTATTTTGGTTGGAACATGTATCATTTTTCTCTACCGCGGCCAGCATTTTTTCGAGGCGATGTTCAATGGTTTTTTTGCAGTTATTGATACCTATATCCTTGAATCGATGGAGGACAGCAGCCATTTGTCCATCATTATTTTTTCGATGATGATTGGCGGGATGGTTGGTGTGATCACGAAAAACGGCGGGATGAAAGGTGTGGTCAATAAACTCTCGAAATATGCCAACAATGCACGGTCGGGGCAAATGGTTACCTGGCTGCTGGGTATCCTGATTTTCTTTGATGATTACGCCAATACCCTGGTGGTGGGGAATACCATGCGTCCGGTGACCGACCGGCTGAAAATTTCCAGGGAAAAGCTGGCTTACATCGTGGATTCAACCGCAGCGCCCATTGCTTCGGTTGCTTTTGTAACAACCTGGATAGGTGCAGAATTGAGCTATATTCAGGATGGCATCAAATCCCTTGGCCTGCCAGAAACGCCCTATGATGTTTTTCTCAACTCCCTGCAATATTCTTTCTACCCGATTCTGGCGATAATCTTTATGTTTTTTCTCATCTGGAAACGGCGGGATTTTGGAACGATGTACGGTTTTGAAAAAGCAGCGAGGGAAGGCACATACCAGGTCACCAGCATGAACCGCTCTGCTGATGGCCTTGGCAGGGAAGCCGAGCCGGAGGAAGGTGTTAAAGCCCGCTGGGGCAATGCATTTATCCCTGTGATGGTGGTGGTTTTGGGCACGATAACCGGGCTTATAATCACTGGTGTGCAGGCGGTAGGCTGGGGTGAGGCTGAAAGCTTTGCCGGCAATATTTCACGCGTGATCGGCAATGCCGATTCCTTTAGCGCATTGTTATGGTCTTCACTTGCGGGGGTTGTGGTGGCGATTTTATTGTCCGTTTCTCAAAAAATCCTCAATCTGCGCAAAAGCATCGATGCGCTGGTTCAGGGGTATAAAACCATGCTTACGGCAGTGCTGATTCTGGTTTTGGCCTGGTCTATCGCCCTGATCACCGAACATCTGCATACGGCGGAATTTATTTCCACCAGCCTGGTCAAATTTGAATTGAGTCCTTTTCTTGTTCCGGCGCTTACATTTTTACTTGCAGCGTTGGTATCTTTTTCCACCGGATCGTCGTGGGGGACCATGGCCATTTTGTATCCACTCATTCTTCCGGCATCCTGGCTGATTTGCCGGGAGGCAGGACTGGATTATGATGTTTCCATTTCCATTTTTCATAATGTTGTTTCAGCCGTTTTGGCCGGATCGGTTTTGGGCGATCACTGCTCTCCCATTTCCGACACCACCATCCTGAGTTCCCTCGCCAGTTCCTGCAATCATATTAACCATGTGAGAACACAAATGCCGTATGCGCTTACCGTTGGCGGCGTAGGGATTTTCTTTGGCACAATCCCTGCTGCCTATGGTGTTTCGCCGTTGATATTATTTCCGCTCAACATCCTGATTCTGTTTGCTATTGTGCATTTTGCAGGTAAAAAGCATCCAAAGGTTTTTGTGGATGGAAGGATGGCCTGATGATTATTAGTGCCAAAATTGATATTTTAAGATCAATCAAATCAAAAGAACCCTGTTGGTAATTTTTTGGGATTAAATACCGTTTGAGAAAAATGAAAAAGACCCGGTTTAAACCACAGGAAAACCAATTTGGCGATTACACAGTGCTGGCCATTTCAACCACTATGGCCGATTATAAACTTGCC
>JAGYLT010000410.1 GCA_018400545.1 Bacteroidales bacterium | reverse complement strand
AATTTCCATGGTTACGTAATGCTCCCGCAGACGTTCGTCGATGCCTTTGTAATGGCCACAAAGGAAAATGAGGTTACCAAGCGTGGAAAGATGGTTGGCGCGTGTTTGATTCAGGACTTCCCCATCCGGGGTCAGAAAAATCACCTCATCATATTCACGTTCAGATTTCAATTTATCGATGAGATCGGCAATGGGCTGGATGGTCATCACCATGCCGGCGCCATGGCCATAGGCATAATCGTCCACACGCCTGTGTTTGTTTTTGGTGTATTCGCGAATATCGTGAATGTGGATCTCAGCCAGGCCTTTATCGATAGCCCGCTTTACGATGGAATGGCTGAACGGCCCGTCGAACATGTCTGGAAATATGGTGAGGATATCTATGCGCATCCGGGGATAAAGTTATTGGTTATTCGTTATTCGTTATTGGTTATTCGTTTGAGGTTATTCGTTATTGGGTTATTTCCCCAAATTAATTCATCCCGAAAGCTTTCGGGAGCATTAATTTCTTTGACTAACGTATGTTACAGAGAATGCTTTCAATTTTTGAGGACGTTAGTCGAAGCATTTGCTTCGATACACCTTTTTTGCAGCATTCGCTGCAATTCGGTGTTATCAGCAGTAAATACTGCTAAGAATAGGTTCAGCGGAATGAATATTCCGCCGAAGGTCAAACAATTCGAATAACCGGTAACGAATAACTATTAACTTTCTAATTTCATGTGATTTACAAAGTTGTTAGTCAGAATTCTTTGTTCCACAATTCTCATTGTCCAATCATTAGCCTCTCCTGCTCTATGCAGTATGCGCTTTGCTCTCCGCCTCTCAAAACCCGCCTGCGGCGAGGCATGCTCATCACTCACATCTTCCTACTCCGCCAAAGCAAACTCTTCAATCTTCTCCAGCGTATCCGGATTCAACACTTCGATGGAAATTTTATCACCTTCCACATGGAAAAAAATCAGTGCAAACTGGGTTGAGAATTTTTCCACATTGCTGCTCCAGGGCAGTTCCTGTTGTCCATAATAAGGCGCACCAGCAGCACCGTTGGTCAGTTGCCAGAAAGTTCGTGATATATCAATCTTTTCATGCGGATAATCTTCCGGGTAGATGGGTGTTTCGGCAGTGATTTTTGTCCGGCTGTAGTTGTGTTCATCTCCGCAAAGCAGCGCCACCGTTTTTTCGCTCTGGTTGATCAGCAGGTCGAGAATTTCATCACGCCGCTGAATGATGCCTTTATCAACAGGCTTTCCTGAAATGTATGGCCTGATTTCATTATTCCCGTTATACCACATATCATCGCCGGCATGACCACCGTTGGGGAAAGCCGGGGTGTGAATGGTTACAAAAATATGATCGATATTGTCATCATTTTCCAGATTAAGAATCGTTTCCCTTAGCCATTCGAACTGCTTGTCCATCACATAACCGTGCGGATTTCCTGAGGTCATAGGAATTGCCTCATGGGAAGGGGCATACCAGTAATCGGAATTCAACACCACCATGGCCAGATTTCCATACGTATAGTAAAACACCGATTCATCATAGGAAGGAAAATCGGTGGATTTGGGATCGGGATCGTATTTCGAGCCATCCTCACTTTTCAACGAACTTACAGGATTCACAACAACCTCTGCAAAGACGGATTCGGTAGATTCGGTATCCCAGGGAAATTTATCGATAGAAGCCATCAATTTGTTATCGCCGATAAAGTTAATGTTCAGTGCTTCATGATTGCCCATGCCAATATTAAAGGGTATTCGGTGGGCAAATGGCTCGATGCCCCGCTTAAAATTTTGATACTGCAACAACATATATTCCCGATCGGTAGCATAGCCATTAATCAGGTCGCCGGTATATTGCAAAAAATCAGCACCTTGTGCGAGGGTAAGTGCTGCCATCTTTTTCACGATATAGACATTTGATCCGTAGAGGTTTCGCTCTCCCCCACCCTTTCCGGCCCGGCTGTCGCTGGCAAACGCAAAGGTAAACGGGCTTTGGGATCCTTTATCGGGCGCTGTTTTAAACCAGGATTTGCGGGTATAATCATCGGCAGTGATGGTATAATCGTATTTTGAGGAAGGCTGCAGGCCCTCCACCAGAATTTCGTGAACTGTATTTTTCCCGCGATTTTTAAAAGTCTCCCCGTTTATCTCCACCGACGAGCGACTCTCAAAATTGGTGGTGAATGAAATGATGGCTGAGTTTGGCCCGACCTGGTTCAGGTAAGGCCCATCGATGATGGTTACCGCCGTTTCGAAGGGGAAAATACCACTCAGCCTTACCCGGCTGTCGTAAATCAGGGTCCCGTCGTTGAACACAATCCGGTAGCCAAGCAGGGTTTCTTTCGAATCCTCCCAATTGATAAAATCATATTTGCCGCGCAATGCAGCCATGGGAATGGTAGCTTTACCATCG
>JAGYLT010000041.1 GCA_018400545.1 Bacteroidales bacterium | reverse complement strand
GCTATAAAAAAAGCATTTTTTATCACAAAATTTCAACAGTTGATCACAAATTTGTATAACCCGGGACAAATCCAATTCAAAATACATTGGCAACCTGATTAGGCAATCAGTATATCTTTCGGATTCAGGCAAACTCCGACCATCGTGCCTATGCTGATAATAAGGACTCTGATGAAGGCTCCGGTAATGAGAAACAGAGTAGACATCGTTTTCACAAAAATGGTCAATCAACCCATCACGCAGACGTGGTGATTTGCATACAACATAAAACATGTGCGCATTTTTTGAAGCATAGGGTGGGATTTTGGGCAGATCAAAACCAATTTCCGGAGCCCATTCTTTCAAACTTTCATAATAATAGTGCCACATGGAGGAGCGCTTTTTCTGGATTTTTTCGATCTCTTCGATCTGGGCCCATAAAAATGCAGCTGTGATTTCAGATGGCAAAAAGCTACTACCGGTATCCACCCAGCCATACTTGTTTACTTCGCCACGGAAAAACGCCACACGGTTTGTACCTTTTTCCCAAATGATCTCCGACCTGTTGATGAATTGCGGGTCATTTATGCCCAACATACCTCCTTCGCCACATTGGATATTCTTGGTTTCATGAAAGGAGAAAGCCGAAAGGTGCCCAATGGTTCCAAGCCTTCTTTTTACACCATCGATTCCGGTATAGTTGCTGTCGATGGCATGGGCAGCATCCTCCACCACAAATAACTGATGCTTGTTTGCAATGTCCATGATCCTGTCCATGTTGCAAGCCACACCGGCATAATGAACAGGCACAATGGCCCTGGTAGCAGGGGTAATGAGTGATTCCAGCAACTCCTCGTTTACACCCGGATGATCCGGACGGCTGTCGGCAAATACGATCCTGGCACCCTGTCGTTCAAAAGCCAGGGCAGTACTCACAAAGGTGTAAGAAGGCACTATTACCTCGTCGCCGGGTTGAATATCCAGCAGCATGGCACACATTTCAAGGGCGTCGGTGCAGGATGTGGTTAACAGTGTTTTTTTAAACCCACAGCGGCTCTCAAAATACTGGTGGCAAAGTTGGGTGTACTTTCCGTTTCCGGAAATCTTACCGGTAGCCACGGCATCCTGAATGTATTGCACTTCCTTTCCGGTAATGTATGGTTTGTTGAACGGGATCATGTTATTTCTTTTTTCCGATAACCAGGCATGAAGTGCCGAATGGTATATACTTCAATCTTTTAATCCTATCAAGCTCCCACCTCCACACGGCATCCAGCAATCTGCCGGCTATACCGCTTTGATTCTTATGATCTTTTGAGATGTTGGTGCTCTTCCTGTATAAACCGAGCTTCGACATAAGCGTTCGAAAAATAAACAGTGGCGGCAACAGTACTGAGAAGAAGTAAGTTGAATAGACAATTTCAAAATTGCTTTTTTCAATCAGGCTTCGGATTTCACTTAAACGGTATCTTGTGTAATGGCCTGCAATAACGTCTTCATCCGACCATAAGAATTTATATGCCGGAACGGTGAGGTAAAATAAGCCCTCATCCTTCAATAATCCATTGACTTCAGCCACAAAAGCCTGATCATCCTTAATATGCTCAATCACATCGAAGGCGCCTATTGCTGCAAGATGGCCTTTTAATGGAACAAGGTCCTTCAGGCTTCCGCAAATAATGTTCGACACATCACGCTTACGGGCATTTGCTACGCCTGCGCTTACGGGCTCTACCAAAACGGACTGGATATTTGCATTTTCCAATGCCTTGGTAACAAAACCATTCCCCCCCCCGATGTCGAAAAAAAGATCATTACCTGAATATTTTTTTTCAAGATAAATGATGCATTTGTTGCGATGTCGGAACCAGTAGCTGTGGTCTTCAACTGGGAAAAGTACATCATGAATACTATGCGGATATAAATCATCTGTGTTGGTTTTTGCATACCAAATGCCTTTTTCTTTACAAAAAAGATCAGAAGAAGCCAAAAAACCATTTAACGTTTCCATTAACACAACCTGATTTTCACTTTGTTTTGAGTTCATCATCTGCATTGCAAGCCATTTCGGACCGATATCGGGGGATGATCAAGATTAACAGAAATGGCTATTTGTTCCAAAAATGATAAATATATGAAGATGATATCTTTTGATATCCATTGTTATTAAGCAGCGCTATTGCGGGCTTGTTTTCATAGTGTGTGGTAACCTGCACTTCAAAATTCCCGGCATCAACGCTGTCATTTTCGGCCATTTTTACAAGTAAAGACCCCAGCCCTTTACTCTGAACATTTTTATCAACTGCAATCAAACCAAATTTTGTCAGCCCTGAATCCATGCACTCAAAGGTAATAAAACCTTCAAGGTGCTTTTCCGATCTTACAACCAACAAGTGGCTATTAGGATCCCCAAGGCTTTTATCAACCCATTGCTTGTATAAACGCTGATATTCGTTGTTTTTAAAGTTATTGTCGACCCTGAATCTGGATAATACACCACTCTTTAAAGCCAGCCCCATCAGTTCTTCATAGCTGTCGTGATTTGGAATAAAGTGGGTAACAACAACCTGGTTTTTTATTCCCGATAACTTCTTATAAAAGTGAACCCTTCGGGCAACCAAATAATTATCACACTCAGAGGGGAGTTCCTTATCTGAAAAAGCATAAACCAGTTTATAATCCCCGAAATCACTTATTGAAGGGATCATTTGACCGGTTATGTTTTCTGAGAGTACTATCCGTCCAACAGGGTATCCAAAAAATGCTGAATCCCAATTCAGTTTTTCAATCATTGGTAGTTTTTTCAATAATATAAATCGGTCTGTTCTTTACTCCTTCAAATGTTTTGCCCACATACAAACCGATTACCCCCAGTGTGGAAATAATAATTCCTGAAAGAAACCAGATAGAAATGATTAAGCTGGTATATCCGGTTACGCTGATCAAACCCTTGATCCATATGAAAAATATGATGAGCGCACTCATGAAAGTAAGTGCCGAGATCAGTAAACCAACTTTAATTAACAGCATTATTGGTTTATCCGAGTAAGCAAGTATAACGTTCAAAGCCAACTTCAAAGCCATTTTCAAGTTATAATTGGATTTCCCTACTGTCCGGTTCCCATGCTTAACATCTATTTGAGAGGATTTAAATCCCACCCACCAGACCATAACCGGAAAGATTCGTATTGATTCCCGCATCGAATTTACAGCATCTATTAGTTTCCTGCTGTAAATCCCAAAATTGGCAATCGACTCATCAAACTTTGCTCCTGTAAGGTAAGATAACACCATACTGAATATTTTTGAAAATATTCTTTTCAGAAAATTATCCTTTCGAATTTTTCGACTTGCAAAAACAAGATCAAAACCTTTTAAGGCTTCTCTGTAAAGTCTGGGTATCTCCTCCGGTTGATCCTGCAGATCGCAATCCATAACCACAACCCAATCACCATGCGCATGGTCCAGGCCCGCGGTAATGGCATAATGCTGCCCGAAATTTCTGCTCAGCTTGATGCCTTTAATAAAAGGATATTTCCCGGCCAGTTGCTCGATGACCGACCATGACTGATCCGGGCTTCCATCATCAACCAAAATGATATTAAAATCTTCGGTGATCAGTTTAACCGATTGTATGATCCGGTCTACCAGCTCCGGCAGTACATTTTCGGCCATGTAAACCGGGCTTACAACAGAAATGTGTGCCATATTAAATGGTTTTTTAGGACTCGTTATTCAGGCTTTCAATGAGTCGGTTGTGTTATTCCTATTCGTGTTTGGTTTTGGTTGCGATAATTAAAAATCCGCTTGAAATATTTTTTGCTGCCGGGTATCTTATAAATAACAAGTCCAGATATTTTACCGGAAACGTAACCAGCATAAAAAAAAGATATAACAGCTGATGTAATCTGGCACTCCCAAACGAAAAAATCAGTGCCATCCATTCCTGCACTATCCAAAGCATACCTGAAGTAGGGCCTCCCGCAACCTGCAATGAATTAATCTGATAATCCTTAAACAGCACTTTCATCCCTTCAAAGGTCCTGCGTGAATAATCATAAGGGCTGGCATGAAAACCCGCAATAAACGGAAAATAGCAAAATATTTTACCGCCCGGCTTCAGTACCCTGTAAAATTCTGCGACAACCTTATCGGGATCCGGAACATGCTCTAAAACCGCGATATTTATAATAATATCTACAGAATCATCCTGAATGGGAATATTTGAAATATCACAAACCAGATCAACATTTTCATAGGCAAAAATATCAGCATTTGATATGTCAGGTGACAGATTGCTGTTTCCACTACCAAAATTTACAACAACCCCCTTATGATTGTTTACATATTTCCTTAAAAATTTTTTAAGATGAATTTCACTATAAACCGGGCTTATTACTTTTATCAGAAAATCATAGAACTTATAATATTTTTTTAACCTGTGCTTGATTTTATCCAGATTGTCAATGACACTTGGTTGTTCCAATTTATTAAAAACAAATACTCCATTTTCAATATAATAATTTTGCTTGCACCCTTTGCAAACCAAATCATTCCGGTTAATCGACAAATCCATACTTTTACATTGGGGACAGCACAAAATTGCCTTATCTATTCTTTTGCCCATTCCTGTTTCACATTACGCATCCATAACTCAAGTTCCATATTATCAGCTGTATCTGCAAGTTTCCAACTTTGGGCTCTGAGATATTGTTTCATTTCATTCAGTTTCTCGTTTTTAATACCCGCTACTTCCCTGATGGGCAATAAGAGCATTGAAACATTATTCCGGTCGAGAAATTCCATGTTTCGTTCAGCCGTTCTGCTTTTCGATACCAATGGGTATATCCGCAGGTTGAACTTACCGGAAACAGAATTAAAACGTTTGAAGTATTCCTCACCAACCTCTTCTTTAGTCCCATAAACGCCAATACGGGACCTGGGAGTTGCAACTGAAAGGTATTTGTAAAAATCAGATGATTGAGGTATCAATTCATAGTTCCATAATTCATATAACCCACGCCATGAATATTGCTTTGTTGCCCCAATGGAAACAAGTTGGCTAAATGTATTTATATAGTCCTGTGAAACCTGATCCCTTGATGATTTTCTTCCGGTAGGGATCATGAAGTATTCTACGTTGCTGCCAAAAAAAGCCTGTATCAATTCATTTCTGTCTTTATCATCAATTAATCCCCTGAGATTGTCCGCTAATTTTACAGTTGTTTTATCCGCTAATGTAATATAGCGCAATGCAAAAACTTGTTGTGATTTATCACCTACCATTCCGATGTTTGGAGAATTGATATTGATAATTTGGTCATACAAACCATAATATCTTTCCTTCTCATTATGGATGTTTTCTTTAACACCTGCAGCGTAATCGTAAAAAGATACTACACCCCAAACACCTCCGGACAGGATCAACAAAAAGGGAAACAATGAATAAATGACCGTATTCTTGTATTTAATCAACCACTTCACAACAAAACTAATGACAAGGCCTGCAGCCAAAGCATAAAAGGGTATGAAACTAACAAATACCCGTGCGAACTTCCATTTGCTCAATGATATGAATACCAGGAAAATTACGGTGGCAAATAAAATAGTAAACAAAAAACTATATTCGGATGAATCCGTAACGAATTTATCCCTGCAGATCAGCCTTACAATGAAGTAATAAAATACAAACAGTATAACAATGATATTGATGATACTGCCATGCTTTAACAGTTCTGATAAATACCAGTTCCAAGGCTGAAAATAACCGGAATAAACCGGATTGTTGGTTTTGCCAATGCCGGCAAGAAGAAGCGACAAATATGACCGCCCGTCAAAATACAAGTACAAAAGGTTTAACAAAGCAAAAGAAACAATAAATGAAACCAACAATAAAACATAGTGCTTCCTTTTTACTCCGCATGGGTAAAATATACTGAAATAGCGACCATTAAACACCAACCCAAAAACAGCCCAGGCCACAAGGGCTGAAGCCACACCCATCATGGTTGGATGAGTTGCCAATGTTATTACACCAAAAATGCCAATCGTAAGCATATACCAGCCTACCTTTTTTTGTGATGATGACCCGAACAGTTTTGAAAGGAAATACAATATTACCACGGCAAAAAGCCCTGCCGGCAGGTGAGGCATACCTCTGATGCCTGTATGGATCACCAAAGGCATAAACATAAATATAAACGAACACAGAAATCCACCCAGCAAGCCAAAATGCCGTTGCCCGATAGCATAAAGCAAGGCAGCAGTAACGGCATAATATATTACAGCGGCTACTGTTAAGCTTCGTGGAGCATTGCCCAGAAAATGATAAAAGAAGTAATTCAGGAAATAAAACACCGGTCGGAGTGCATAGTCGAAAACCAGGCCTGTATGTGCCTTGAAGGCATTGATGATTTCATCATGAAACAATGGATAACGATCGAAGAACAGGAAGAACCCCAATGCCAGGGCAATCACAAAAATTACAGATGGCATCGTCTTCCTTAACCTGCCGTAATTTGGATCGACAATGATCTGAAGCTTTTCCAAATAATGCCTTAATGATAAACCAGAATTATTCATGTTTCAATTTATCTGAATTTTTCCATTTACCTTCTTTGTGAAAATACCTTAAAATATTCACTTCACAGGCTTTTCTATCATAATCAAACAAAGCATGTTCATTAACCGGATCAATTTCTATGCCACCCTCAATGATTATGTTTGTTGCATTTATTTCTGGAATATACTTCTGGTAGTGCATTACAACGGAAGGATGCTTAATAATCAAACTTTCACAGCTTACTTGTTCTCCATAAACGATCAACCGGACATTTTCATTATTGATCAGTTGACGCACACAGCTGTTGATTCCTGGATAATCCTTAGCCGGAATTTCGTAAAAGCAAAGCTGGACAAGCCCACATGTAATACCCACACGAGCCTTGTCGGTAACCTCCCTGATTATTGTATCTGTGATCTTTCCGTGCAGCCTGAAATCAAAGGCAAAAACAACATCAAAATTACTCTTACGGTCATTATTATTCTCCCTGTTGGATTTCATCGGTTCAGGAACAGGAAATTTTCTCTTTATCAACGGGAATTCATAGTACAGATGCCCGGAATTGTTGAAATAATCCAAAAAGCTATCCCGGTATTCAGCTCTGGCACCCATCAAATGACCATGAATCCCGAATTTTGAATCCGTTGTGAGTGATTCTTCAGATTGAAGGGCAAACATTAGCGGCCCCGTTTTCAGATGCTTAACGCTTCTATGTCCAAAAAATCTTTTGATCCGGTAAAGCATTTCACTATCGGCGCCAAACCTCACCGAATCCCAATAACCCAGGTTGGTTTGTACTTCATTTCTTCTAAACATGAGCGAAGAATAATTGGTTTGGATATAAACTCCGGAATTTCCCCGCATGAAGGGAGCCAGATCATTTGTAACCCTGATGAGCTCAGAGATATTTGCCATAACATCTTCATTTTCCAATAAATGCCTGACCTGTACCTCAATTTTTTCGGGGTGGGACCAGTCATCGGAATCATGGCATGTTACAAACGCACCTGTGGCCTCCCTAAGGGCAAAATTGCGGGCAATATAGGTTCCCTGGTTATACGGTAAACGCACAAGTTTTATGCGCTTGTCCCTTTTCAAAAAACCTTCAACCACTTTAATGGTGCCATCGGTGCTGCAATCATCCACCACAATAATTTCAAGGCTTTTCCAGGATTGATTTAATAACGAATTCAATGCAATATGAACAGTATCCCCGGCATTATATGTTGGCACAATAACTGACACAACAGCATCTCCTGGGCTTACCCGGCTTTGCTTATCCGCTTCAATATTTGCATATAACCTTTCAAAAACCACCTCATTCTCCTCCTCTAACAATACAACAGGTGATAAATCGTAAAATGCAAAAACTTTATTCAAACCACATATTCTGCTTTCAATTGTATCAAAAAGATTCCCCATGGCAAGAAGCAAATCCCCTGATGGATACCGGTCCAGTGTTGTTATTAAAACCTTTTCGGCTTCCTGTATCTTATCCAGTGTTTTATAGCATTCTGCTTTTAAGATAGCCACCCTTTGAATACGCTGTGTGTCTGAACTAAACAATGTAGCAATATGAAGAAAATTCAAGCATTTTTTTGCATCTTCCACTGAATTCTTATTCGCATGCCATATAGCCAGTTCCCAGGCAGCTTTTTGTTTTGGAAGAAAACTGAATGAATTTACAAAAATATCAATTAAATCCTGATAAGCGCGCTCCACAAAACCATACCTGTAAAGATTCGTCCTTATTCCTGTCAGGTCCAATCCACCATTGTTATTTCGATATGGCTTTAACATTTCATTTTCTAACGCAATCCTGTCCGGTCCGGGATGAATCTTCAGAAATTTGGGTGCAATGTATTGGTTTACATCACTGCTATTTATCAATTTATTCCTATAGAAGCAAAAATCGGTACTGTTGAAATTTCGTAAATTTTTCACACCATCAATCAAGCCAACCGAAAGCCGGTATTTCCAGATAATATAAGGCAACGAAAGCCCATCAATCCTGATGCCTTCCACAATTTCGTTCCACCAGGCTTCATTTGCTTCTATGACATCAGGATGCATGTGGCGCCTGATAATAATACCTGTGTGATAAAAATCGGCAGTTTCGGCAAGCCCCTCATCATAGTATTGCAAAACTTGTTTTTCAATCAAATCATGAGATTTATTTTGCAATCTTAAACTTGTTTCCAACCTTTTGCACATGGTTTGATGGCCGGGATGAAGATTCAACAAAATATGGTCGTCATCATGAAAAAATTTCGCAAGGCTTTCCTTCAAATGGGTGCTCCGAACCAAAATATTGGGATCAAGCCAAACAGAATATGCATACCGGGGAAATAAAATATGGGGGTGTGCCTTTAAATAGCCGTTTGTTAATAAAGGGTTGCGATGATTGAACAGCGGTGGTAAAACATTAAAAATATGTTCCCCCTCGATGGCCTTGTTGCTGAACACAACATAATCCCAGTCATCCACAATGGTTTCGGGAATAATTAAATTATGATTGGCACCATCAATGGCTGTATAACATACAACCTTAGCTTTCCGGTGCTGTTTTTGAGCATTATATCTCCTAACGCGGTTTAATAATTCTGATTCGCTAATGGTATAGGGCCAACATTTTTCTGGAGCTTTTGTATCGGTGAATCCGGCATTGGTTTTTGTATTCGCGCAAGAACCCTGTTCAGGTTTCTTGCTTTTGGCCATACCGCTACCTAACAAACGCTTTATAATTTTAAACCAGATGCCGGCATTAACCATGGGCAACAATATAAAATTTCTAAAAGAAAAATCGCTAAACTTCATTATAAATACGGATGACAGGCAGGTAAAACGATTTAACGCAGGGTTTCATTTTTTTAGCATCTTTGCTGTTGGCGTTTTTTCTGGTTTGGTATCATCTGAAATATTTAAAGTAACCGAGCACAAAGTAATCACCATAAAAACTTAGAAAATGATGATGAGGCTTTTGCCGGGAATTTTAATAAAAAACATTATAAAATACTGACCCAAAGCTTATCTGCGCAACATTTGTTTAAGATTTCCAATAAATCCACCCTCCGGCTTTTTTTCAGAATCAAAGTCATTTCCGCTGGTGTTATGATAGCCCAGGTCGTGGAGCAAACTCCCGGCGATCCTTTCAAACTGGCTTAATACCTTAACTGATAATTCGTTCAAATGGCGTCCTGGCCGATCATTCACCGGCAATGCCGGCAGATCATCGCTTAATTGCTGTCGGCCGATCAGATTCAAATACACATTTCTCTCAAAAAGTTTGCCGTCTTCCTCAATTTCATGTTTTACCATCTCAGTGATCATTTGTGGCTTACATGGAGGTATCCCCATAAAATCGGCAACCTGTTTGAGAATAATCGCTGGTTTTTCTATCAGAGCTTCGTACTTAACCTCGAGATAATTAGGTAGAAACTGTGCCTGCTGCCGGGCTTCGCGAATATTCCAGGTCCAGTTTATTGCCAGTTCGCTGATCGACATCCGTCTTCCCCATGGGGTTTTTCGCGCACAGGCTGCCACATCCCTGCCATCCCTGATAACATGAACAAACCTTGCTTCCGGCAATATGGCCCCGATATCGTACATTGAAGCAAAATGCTGTGGAGTAATATCACAATATATTTCACCATTTTGCCTGTTAACAAATTCATGCAATACCTGCCTGAGGAATTCAGACGGCTCAAGGGTCGACTTATTTTGATGAAAATATTCGAAAAACCTTCTTTCAAGGCCGGTTTTTGCCCACGTGTGATGCGATATAAACCGGGCAATGATTTCCTTACCTATAATGTTACCCGATGTATATTGCTGAATAAATGCTGTTAGCCATGTTGTGCGGCTTGAACAAGCACAGGTATACCAGTTCTCCACAAAGAACCTTATTATATCCAGTCCGCTACATTCATTCCCAACAATAAAGATCAAATGTGGCCGGCATTGAGAAAAGGCAATTGGTTGGTATTTCTTTTTCCTTTTTAGCAGCTTTGATTGATTAAAGATCAAATGCTCTGCTTCAGGGCTGTCGGTGCGCCAGCCATCCCTTTTTAAATTAAAGAGCCGGTTAAGGGATGGAGGCTTAACAAAATCCGTTGTGGTTGGAATCCTTGTGCCATGCCAACGATTTAACAGTCCCTGAGCTGAAAACACACGGCTATAATATTGTGAACGGAGGTGGTCAAACGATAAGCCGATGTAGTGCCTTAGCCTGATGCGTTCTGTTGCTAAAACACGGTTTGTTAAA
Source organism: Bacteroidales bacterium (assembly GCA_018400545.1). Next base: position 962 of record JAGYLT010000041.1, on the reverse strand, counting down.
TTTACCCGGTGCCCGCCACTAACACCCCACTCGATGGCTCCTCTCGAAAGACGAACAAAGCGGTGCAGGCCTCTTCCTTGTTTATAAAAATGATAGTACCTTTTCATTTTTTCAATAAAGTCTTCAGGATGATATATGGCTTTTTCATTCTCCGGAACAAACACGAATTCATCGCAATCGATCACATCAACCCCCAAGGTAGATTGCCGCTCTATGAATTCCCTGAGACTTTCTTCATGAACCGGTGATTCGAAAATTTCATCGGCATCGGCATGGATAAACCATTCGGCATCCAATCCGGAAACAATGCTTTGTTTTAACTCAAGAATTTTATATAGACTAAAAGTGCCATCGAATTCCAGTGTATGGATTTCTTTTACCGGATCATACATATATTGCCTGATGATTTCCGGGGTTTTGTCGGTTGAGCCATCATCAATAACAATAACCTCAATTTTGTTATTCCTGTAATGTTTAAGTACACGTGAAATTGTATATGGGTTGTTGTGTACAGCTATAACAGCACAAATCTTTATCATAAAATCATATTGTAAAAACCTGCTATTCTATGGTGGATAATGTCTTCGTTTTGCAACAACGGTTTACTTCTCACGCTTATTACTCGTCGCCACAGGCTTAAGGGGTTTATTATGATGCGACAGTTTGTATAATTCTAAAACTTCTTTTGGTTTTCCGTCCATGATTATTGCTCCATTTTTCAGCAAAACAGCCCTTGTACAAATGTTTTTCACTTCCTTTTCAGAGTGGGTAACCATCAGAATGGTTTTGCCGGAGGTAATCAGCTCCCGCATTTTTTCCTGGCTTTTCTCCTTGAAAGCAGCATCGCCCACGCCCAGCACTTCATCAATGATCAGGATTTCGGCATTGAGAAATACGCTGATAGAAAAAGCCAGCCGCGACCGCATGCCGCGCGAGTAGGTGCGCAGCGGCTGATCGATAAA
>JAGYLT010000409.1 GCA_018400545.1 Bacteroidales bacterium | reverse complement strand
GAAATTTACCAATCCGGTTGTTGGATTTGGATAAAAACCAAAGTCTTGATTAACACCGGCAATACCTGTAACATCAGGGCCATAAGTGGTTTCGGTTAAATAGATTACATCTCCTGAAGTACCTCCATTGCCATTGGCAGCATTAAGCGCTGCATAAAAGGTAATGTCTCCGGGGATATCCTCGGGTGCAGTCCATTGAACCTCCCATGATTTGCTGTTTCCTGAAGGCGTAGTTCCGCCAGAGGTATGAGTAACCGCTGTATTGTTCCCGGTTATCTGGGTTTCGTCAGCGTTGATGATTGTGAATTCACCAACCTTGTTACCGCTTTGGTCTTCAGCAGTAAGTTCAAATCCGAATTTGCCTACTCCTGAATGTTCTCCCGAGGCCATAATTGTATAGGTTTCACCACCTACATAGCCATTTCCGGGAATATCGCTGGTGATCCAGTCGCTGGCATTTTGGGGAGTTCCACTGTGACATTGTGTGCAATTGTTACCGTTATCGCCCGGAGAACCTGATTTTCCGCCCGGAGAGCCACCACTTGGTGCAAGAAAGATAAATGCTAACGGAAGAATGAGCATTGGTAAAAAATGGTAAAGTCTTTTCATAATTTAAATTATTTGAGATAATTAATTAATAATCTACAAAACTTGTAGTAAAATACCCACCAGATTCATAATGAAATAAAAGAATCCTTAACAAAATAAAAAAAAACAGTAAATTGCGATACTATTTGGCATGCAAAAAATCAGGGCATGAAAGAGAGAAAAAAAACGGTATCAGATATGCGAACTTCCAATCTGGATTTCAAGCAATTAAACCAGAATCTTGCACAATATAAGCAAATATTTAACGTGTTGGACGAAGGCTTGTTAATCATCAGCAAAGATGGTATAATACTTGAAACCAATAAAAAAACAGAAGAAATTTTCGGTCTTAACAGTAGCCATCTGGCGGGGCAACACATTAAAAAACTATTTAAAAAAAACAAAACACACAAAACCCAGGCTAAGGACTTCCTGAAAAACCTTGTTTCCAACCAGTCTGCTACATTCAGCTTTTTATTCACAAAGCCTGATGCTCAACAGATTTACGGAAAACTAACCGGCGAAAAACTGGATGAAACCAGTACGCTGTTCGTGTTGAAAATTTCGAAAGTCTCCGAAAAGGCAGAGCATCTGCTCTTTTCCGATGAACCCGGAAGCCTCAGCAGGCTTTTGTTTGAAAGCGCACACGATGCCATCCTCATCATGGACGATGAGAAGTTTATCCTGTGCAACCCATCGGCGCTGCGCATTTTTGGATGTAAGGATTACGATGAACTTGTTTACCATTCCCCCTGGGAATTCTCGCCCCAGCTTCAGGCCGACGGAAAAGATTCGATGCTCAAAGCAAAGTTGTATATCAACAATGCGCTTGAAGGAACCCCCCAGGAATTCGACTGGCTGCATATGCGTAAGGACGGATCGCTGATGGAGGCCGAAGTATCGTTAAATGCCCTTGAATTTAAAGGCTCGAAATATATCCAGGCCATCGTAAGGGATGTTTCCAGCCGAAACGAGGCGGAAAGAAAAATCAAGGAAAACGAAACACGGTTCAGGTCGCTGTTCAATAACATCAATGCCGGCATCGCATTGCACGAGATCATCCTGGACGAAACTGGCAAACCAATCGACTTTATTTTCCTGGATGTGAACCCGGTATATGAAGAAATAACAAAGCTCAAAGCTGCCGACGTCATTGGTAAATGTGGCCGTGACGTAATCCCAAATCTTGAACAAAAATGGATCGACACCTATGGCCGGGTGGCAAAAACCGGCTTATCGGCTTTGATTACCGACCATTCGCAATATCTGGATAAATGGTGGGAGGTGAAGGCATTTTCGCCAAAAAAAGGTCAGTTTGCAGTGGTGCTAAACGACATCACCGAAAGAAGGCTTAACCAGCAAAAGCTGGAAAAAAACCGGGAATCAATGCAGCAGGCCGAAGAAATTGCGCAACTGGGCTATTTCGAACGTAACTGGCAAACCAGTGAAGGATACTGGTCAAAAGGGTTTTACAGGCTTCTGGGATTTCACAACCAGCAGGACGCTTTTACGCATGAGGAAATTATGGATTATCTTCATCCGGATGACAAGCAAAGGATAAATGAAGAGGTTGAAAAATCTATGAAAGAAGGTACGGTGATTAATACAGAATTCAGGATTTCGAAAAAAGACGGAAAGATCATCCGGGTTCAGGGAATTGCAAAAACAATATTTGATAACCATGGCAAACCCGTCAGGACTATCGGAATTTTAAGAGATATCACCGAAACCCACGAAACAAAAAAACAACTCAAAGCGCAAAACCTGCGCTTATCCAATTTAATCTCCAACATAAAAGGCATGGTTTACCGCTGCAAAAACGATCGCGACTGGACC
>JAGYLT010000408.1 GCA_018400545.1 Bacteroidales bacterium | reverse complement strand
GAACATTTCACAGCGCCATGATTTCCGAGAATTGTCTATGTTTTATTTGATTAATGTCATACTTGATAATTTTCAAATCCAACGGGTGGAAGAAGAATTTTTAAACCAAAAGCGACCCTTAAGAAATGGAAGCCGGTACTACCTCGGCATTGTTGAAGATCATCCGGCCAACACAACCGAACCTTTCGGGATGTATGGCAACCGGGGACTTCATTGGAATGATTCCATTGGTATTTGCGTATTTGGCAATAAACGAATGAAGTCAAATGTGGGTTGGGATAACTATGAAGACAAGCATATTCATGTTTTTGATGAAAATGACACGCAGTTGATAAACCATAAAATGCCTGATGCATTTTTTCCATGCCTGCTCGATATCCTGAAAAGGAACAAACCGGATTTTGAAGCAACATACCGCGCGTTGAATTTTGATAAAGAAGTTTCCTTTGAAGAATTTTTTATCTTTTGGTACCATTGGATTTATACGGAAACCGCTGATGTTCTCATTGCAAAAGACATCATTCAACAACCGCAAAACGAAATGTTTTATTATCAGCTTCGGGTGAATTTTTAATAAATAGGCGGTTAGTAGTGAATTCAGGGTTTGTAGCCCGCTTCAACTTTCATGTATTTTGGCAGGAAAACACCTCGAAATCAGCTACTATTCTTATTCTCACCGTTAAAAACCCCAAGGGAATAACACCCCCCCTTTTCAAACCTCCGGCCAGTTAACAAAATCTCTGCTTCAAAAGTCCAAATCGCCTTTTGCCTGCTCCACCCGTAAAAATCCATTGAGTGGCTATTCTGGTTCATAGATAAAATAGCCCTGTCAGTTGATTCTATTTTTTTACCTGCACGCCATCAATCTATGTTTGCATCAAATCATTAAAATTCAATAATTATGAATTACGTATCAGAATACTTTAAACGAACAAAAAAAGGCACAGTAGCAATCCTCATCCTACTTCCCGCATTTATCTTTTTTGTGGCATCTTCGTTTGCACAAACAAACCTTACTTACCCTGTCATCGACACCGAACAGCAAACCTTTTACGATACAATTCAGGAGATTCCGGAACCTCTCGCCGGTGAAGCCTTCTACGGCCAGGATGCGCAATATAACGGCAACCAGCCGCAATATCAGAACAACGGTGACGGAACGGTTTCAGATTTGGTAACCGGCCTCATGTGGTCGAAAAGCCCCGACATGGATGGCGATGGCGATATTGATTATGATGATAAAAAATCTTATGAAGAAGCCCTGGCAGATGCAGAAGCTTTTGACCTGGCCGGTTACACCGACTGGCGTTTGCCTTCCATCAAGGAAATGTATTCTTTGTTTTTGATGAAAGGCGTTGATCCCAGTGGTTACCAGGGAACATCAACCGAAGACCTCATCCCGTTTATCGACACCAATTATTTCGATTTTGGGTATGGCGACCTGAATGCCGGTGAGCGGCTTATTGATGCACAATTTGCCACCACCACCATTTACGTGAGCCCGAATGGCATGGGTGGGCAGGAGCTGATGTTTGGGGTAAATTTTGCGGATGGCCGGATAAAAGGTTACCCCACAGGGCCCACGCCCGGGCAATCGGAACCAAAACAGTTTTATGTGATGTACGTCAGGGGAAACCCACTATATGGGATTAACAATTTTGTGGATAACAACGACGGCACCATCACGGATAACGCCACCGGCCTGATGTGGAGCCGGGATGACGACGGACAGGGCATGGCCTGGGAGGATGCGCTTGAATATGCTGAAAATGCAGGAATTGCCGGATACACTGACTGGCGGCTGCCCAACGTAAAAGAACTGCAGAGCATCCTGGATTATGAAAGAGCACCGGCGGTTACCAATTCCGCGGCCATCGATCCCCTGTTCAACTGCACGCCAATCACCGATGAGGGCGGCAACATCAATTACCCTTTCTACTGGACAGGCTCAACACATGTAAATATGAGCCCGCAGTCTCCCGGCGGATGGGCTTCCTATGTTTGTTTTGGAGAAGCCCTGGGCTGGATGGAAATACCCCCCTACTCCGGAAATTACCAGCTATGGGATGTACATGGAGCAGGCGCCCAACGCAGTGACCCCAAAACCGGCGACCCTGCAAATTATCCATACGGCCACGGCCCACAGGGTGATGTAATCAGGATTTTTAATTATGTGAGATTGGTTAGAGATGCTGATACATCCACCGGATTGAATGAAATAAATCAGGAAAACCAAAAAAGCATCAGGATTTTCCCGAATCCTGCCAACGATTATATCGAAATCAGCGCCGGGCAAATGACCGGTGCCATAAACCTGAAAATTGTAAACATGCCGGGCATTGAAGTATACAACAAAACCACCCAAAGTCCGGATGAAACGAGAATAGATATCAGCCGGCTGGATCCCGGTATTTATTTCCTGATATTGCAAAATAACGGAAATGTGTTTTCAGAG
>JAGYLT010000407.1 GCA_018400545.1 Bacteroidales bacterium | reverse complement strand
ATGGAAAGAATTTACTATGCTGCTCAGGATTTGGATACCCTTGAAAATGTAGTGAACAAAATATTATTAAACGAGTTTTAATATCCTTTCAAAGAAATTCAAATGCAAAACAAACTTTCGATCAAAGTCATCATCCTGGCAGCAATTTGGTTAATTGCGGCAGCCTGCACCCACAATCGCCCCGAGAGCCTCACCATCAAAATCATCGAAACCAGCGATGTGCATGGGCAGATATTCCCGTACGATTTTCTTAATGACCGGCCTGCCAATCATTCGCTGGCACAGGTAGCAGCTTTCGTGAATGAGGAACGCAAAAAAACGGACCAGATCGTGTTACTGCTCGAGAACGGAGATTTTATCCAGGGCGACCCCACCATGTATTACTACAATTTTATGGACACCACCGGAGTGCATTTTGCCGCCAAAGTGATGAACTATATGCAATACGATGCTGCAACCTTGGGCAACCACGACATCGAAGCCGGCCCGAAGGTTTACAATAAGCTCGTGGATGATTCAAAATTTCCCTGGCTGGCTGCCAACATCATTCATACAAAAACCGGAGTGCCTTACTTCACGCCTTACACCATCATCGAAAAAAGAGGGATTAAAATTGCCATCCTCGGACTGATAACGCCCTCCATCCCCAACTGGCTGCCCGAAAGCCTGTGGCAGGGAATGAAATTTCAGGACATGATAGAATCCGCAAAATATTGGGTTGAGATCATTCAAACCAAAGAAGAACCCGACCTGCTGATAGGCCTCTTCCATGCCGGGGTTGATTACACCTACAACAACCAATCGGCTGAAACGCCAAAAAATGAAAATGCATCGGAGCTGGTGGCAACTCAGGTTCCGGGATTTGACGTGGTTTTTGTGGGTCACGATCACCGCGGCTGGAACAAAACCATTACCAACACCAATGGAGAGAGCGTTTTGATTTTAGGTACCACCAGTAAAGCCCGCGATGTGGCAGCAGCTTCAATTCAGCTAACAAAAAACGAGCAGGACGGCTATGACAGGATAATTCTGGGCGACCTGATTAAAATGGAAACTTACGCTCCCGACCCTGCTTTCATGGAGCAATTTACCGAAAAAATGGAGGCAGTGAAAACTTATTCATCGCAACCGGTAGCCAATATTACAACTACTATTTCATCGGCTGATGCTTTGTTTGGCGATGCCGCTTTCACCGACCTTATACATAAAGCGCAGATGGAAATTACCGGCGCACAAATTTCGCTGGCCGCACCCTTTTCACTCAACAGCCGGCTAAATGCCGGGCCATTGTATGTTCGTGATATGTTCAAGCTCTACCGCTTCGAAAACCTGATTTATACCATGAATTTAAAAGGCAGCGAAATTGTCGGTCACCTCGAATTTTCGTACAACCTGTGGTTAAACACCATGAATAATGCTGAGGATAATATGCTGAAATTCAGAAAAACTGAAGATGGAACTATGACATTTTCCAACGGGCAGGCGAGATTGGAGAACCCAATTTACAATTTCGATAATGCCGAAGGAATCATCTACACCGTAGATGTATCCAAACCTTTTGGCGACAGAATTTCTGTTGTATCATTTACAGATGGCAGCCCTTTTGATCCTGATGCAAATTATCCTGTGGCCATCAACTCCTACCGTGGCAATGGCGGTGGCAATCACCTTACGGACGGGGCCGGAATTACAAAAGATGAGTTGAAGCTAAGAATTGTAACCTCATCGGAACTCGATTTCAGATACTACCTCATGGACTGGTTACGACAACAGGAAAACGTCGATCCTGTGGTGAACAACAACTGGAAGATCATTCCGGAAAAATGGGCCGGCGAAGCTTCTGAGAGAGACCGGATATTGCTCATAGGGAGTCAATAACAATTCCTCACATCGAAAAACATACCTACCACACCGGGGTTATCTTTGCGTTTTTTAAATCCCATTGTATTATGAATATGAAAATAACTTTTGAAGGAAAGAAGAAAGTGAACGCCGAATTCAACGGTCAGATCATTCCCACCGATCAACCCCTTCAAGCAGGTGGCGATGGCTCTGCTCCGGCACCATTCACATTGTTTTTAGCTTCCATTGGCACTTGTGCAGGTATCTATGTCAAGTCATTCTGCGATCAGCGCAACATTCCAACCGATCAGATTTCGATTACGCAAAGCATGAATTACAACTACAAAACACGCCTTATCGACAACATTGATCTCATTGTTAACCTTCCGGCCGATTTTCCCGAGAAGTACAAACCGGCGGTGCTTAACGCAGTCAACTTATGCGCTGTAAAAGAACATCTTAAAAATCCTCCTGCAATTCAGGTTACAACACAAACTAACAGCTAAATTTTTGAAAAACTCCGACAACTTGATTTACGGCATCAGGCCGGTAATTGAAAGCCTGCATGCGGGTAAGGAATGTGATAAGTTATTTATCCAGAAAGGCCTTCGCGCCGACCATCTTG
>JAGYLT010000406.1 GCA_018400545.1 Bacteroidales bacterium | reverse complement strand
TCCCCAAACAAATTCCAAGAATACTTTTTGTAGCTTTATAGGTTTCGATGACCTCCTTGAGCTTACCGGCTTCATCAGGAATACCGGGGCCAGGCGATAAAATCACTTTATCAAATTCTTCAATTTCCTTGATGTCGAATTTATCATTACGCCTCACCGTGATGTGATGGCCTGTGATGATGCGAATGGCTTCCACCAGGTTGTAGGTGAAAGAATCATAATTATCCAAAACAAATATTTTCATGATTACTGATTGTTTGTGTTTGCCAATTCGATTGATTTTCGAAGTGCCCCGATTTTGTGGTTTACTTCCTGAAGTTCGTTTTCCTCCTCTGAGGCGATCACTATACCGGCACCGGCACGATAAACCAGATTTTGCCTGTGGCTTTTTATTGTGCGGATCATGATGGCATGGTTGATATCTCCGCTTGCTGTAATCAGGCCAATGCCTCCGCCATAAAATCCGCGTGGCGTTGCTTCCATTTCGTCGATGAGCTGCATGGCCCTGACCTTTGGAGCACCGCTGAGTGTACCGGCAGGGAATGTTGACGCCAGCACATCGAGCCCATCGAACCCTTCCATGAGAAATCCCGAGACTTTTGAAACAATGTGGATGACATGAGAGTAAAACTGGATCTCCTTAAAATCATCCACTTTAACATTTGTGGCACAACGGCTCAGGTCGTTGCGGGCAAGATCAACCAGCATGGTGTGTTCGGCATTTTCCTTGGGGTCATTTAATAGCCTGCGTGCTGAATCGCGGTCCTGGTCGTCGTTCCCGGTTCGGGCGAAAGTTCCAGCTATTGGGTTTACCGTAGCTTTATTCCCCTGCACTTTAATCTGGATTTCCGGTGAAGAGCCCATCAGCTTATAATCGCTGTAATCAAAATAAAACAGGTAGGGCGAAGGGTTTACATGGCGTAAATGCCGATAGACGTTGAATTCATCCCCCAAAAACGGACGCTTAAATTCGCGTGAAAGCACAATCTGAAAAACATCCCCGCGCTGAATATGCTGCTTGGCTTTTGTAACGATAGCCCGGTACTGCTCGTCGCTCATATCGGAGGTTTCATCGCCATTGGCGTTAAACTGGAAATCTGAAATAATGCTCGTGTTGATGTTTGCAATCATGTCGTCCAGGCCTTCTTCCATATCCTCAAACCGGTTTTCGATGATGGTGAGCGAATCATCCAGGTGGTGAAACTGCAACACGTACCTGAACAGGCTGTAACGCATATCGGGAATGGACTCTATGTTTTTTGTCAGTTCCACATCCTCGATGTATTCAATGGTGTCGTAATTCATGTACCCGAAAAATCCATTGAAATTGTAGGGTTTCTGCTTTTGCTCAAACTCAAATCCATTCAGAAATTTCCTGAGCTCCGGAATTACTTTATCGCTGATGTCAATCGAATCAACTTCCCTGTTGTGGATAATCGATTTTAATTTTTTGTCTTCGAGTTTAACCTCAGCAATGGGATCGAGACAAATAAATGAGTAGCAGTTATCCAGGTGGTGATAATCGGTACTTTCGAGCAGCAGCGCATTGGGATACTTGTCGCGCAATTGCAGGTATGTGCTCACCGGCGTTAACTGATCAGCGAGCAGCACTTTGTGGGATGATTTTACTTTTTTCATGTTTATTGATTTAAATTTTCCTGATTATTCATTTACAAAAAAAGCCCGTCGTGATGGGACGGGCTTCTTCAGTTTTGGCACAGCAAATCCTTCTCACGACTTATCGTAAAAGCATTTGCCACCACCATGCATTGTTTCCTGAGTTATTCATTTTAAAATTTTGACCATAAAAAAAGCCCATCGTGAGATGAGCTTCCTGAAATTTTGTGCATGCCCTTATTCTCACTATCCCGTGAAATTCAAGAGCCACCACCATGTATTTTTATTTGATCTTATCATTTGTAAATTTTGAAGCCGCAAATCTAATATCATTTTCTTTTAAAAAACAAATTTTTTTTGTCCTGTAAATTTCATAAAAAATAATTTCTCTCAGCGCGTTCTTTTATGCATGATTACAAAGAATTGATAAGCAGCTTATTAAGACCTGGCGTTTTTCCAGTATGAAAATTATCCTTTTAACTTACTTGATTCACAAATTTATAAAATTACATTGCCACGTCCTTCTCCCGTAGGGATCCCGATTTTTATGAACTCAATAATGATCCACCAAAAATTGAAGAAGTCCATTTTTTGCTTAGGTTTGTAGAAGGGCAGATGCTCTGGAGGACATAAGCAATTAATTTGCACATTGAGAATTGTCATGAAAGCAGTTTCAACAAAGATTTAAACCAACATGAAACCACAACAATTATCAATAAGCTTCATCAAAGAGTTAAAACAGCAAATCCTTGCCAGCAGATATGCAGTGGCTAAAATTGCCAATGCCGAAATGTTACATCTCTATTTTTCGGTTGGGAAAATGGTAGATGATGAATTTTCCGTAAATAAATGGGG
>JAGYLT010000405.1 GCA_018400545.1 Bacteroidales bacterium | reverse complement strand
TTGCAATGTAATTATGGGGATACAAAAGTCCTCAAGATTAACGGCTCTGGCCACCTGAATGCCTGGACCATTGGAGCAGGTACCGATAACGAGAATGCACGGTTCAACATCGATGATGACAATTATGATGTGTTGATGGATGTGAGAGGCGGAGGAACTCCGAGTGTACTTGATTATATGATCAACTTCGAAAGAAATGAAGTGCCCTATTCAGACCTCGACATGATTAGAATGAAGCTGCCTGAAGGCTCACCCGATGATACCCAGTTTATGGAATTTGAACGTGGCCAGGAGGAGTTGATCCAGATTAACGGGAACGGCGATATTGTGCTGAAAAATGGCGCGAGTTTCGTTGGAACACCCAACGGACTCAATTCCAGCAATGTTGAGCTGAATGGCGGGGATGTAATTATCGATAACGGCCAGGTAACGCTGCAAAGCAATGAAAATGTCCGGGCATGGTTTGTTGGATCAAGTCAAAGCTCATGGATCAATCTTCATAATGGTGATGAGGAACGGACCGTATATTTACGAACTGGCGGAACCGATGTGAGTGATGGTGGTATCCTGTCGTTGTACACATACAATGGCACCGAAACGGTTACCCTGGATGCAAACAGCAGTGGCGGTGCGCTGCTTCAACTGGACAGGGTTGACGGAACATCTTCCATTACACTGGATGCTGATTTTGGCGGATCCGGAGACGGCCGCATTACCTGCGATGAGATCAGGCTGAACGGCGGAGCTGATTTTGCGGAATTCTTCGACGTTATCCCGGATGTGAATTCAGCGTTGGAAATCGAACCGGGAATGCTCGTTTCAATTGATCCTGATAATCCGGGAAAATTAAGGCCATGCTCGGATGCCTACGACAAAAAGGTAGCCGGAATCATCAGCGGCGCTAATGGTGTGAAGCCCGGACTGATGATGGGGCAGGATAATTCTATTGCTTCAGGCGATCATCCTGTGGCGCTTTCCGGAAGGGTTTATGTGAAAGCCACGAACCTTAATGGAGATATTAAACCCGGTGATTTTCTCACAACATCTTCAAAAACCGGCTATGCCATGAAAGTGAAGAAAATGAAAAAGGCAAAAGGCGCCATTATCGGAAAAGCCATGACCGGCCTCGATGCACCGGATGGTTATGTTTTGGTTTTGGTTTCGTTGCAATAACAAAAACCGGCAACTATGAAAAACCGAAAAATATTTTACATCGCACTCCTCTGTGTTTTATCTCTGGCTCCGGCTCTGGCGCAGAATATTACGTTTGGGGGGAGTAGTGTTATTATAACCGAAAACGCAGAAATACATGTTCCTGGTGACATAACTTTTGTTGCTGAAACTGATCTGCAAAACAATGGTGAAATTTTCGTGGGTGGAGATTGGCAAAATCTATCTCCATTTGAGCTCGAGATGCAAAATGGAACCGGTACTGTAATTTTTAATGGCCTTTCAGATCAAACGATCGGTGGAAATGAGAGAACTTTGTTTTCCCACGCTGATCTTCAACGACACGTTTATCTTGATATCGAAACCAGGATTTATGGCGGACTTCAGCTTTCCTCTTCAATACTAACCCTGAACAAACATAACTTATTCATGATGCCGGGAGCTGAAATTTCAGGTGCCGGAGAAGCAGGGTATATTGATGCTTCATCAGAAGGTTTTTTAATGCAGCAGGTAGCCAACCAGGATGTATTTTTTCCTGTCGGTACTTCCACGCAATATCTGCCGGCGGTCTTAAATAACAATGGAGTTGCTGATAATTTTGGGTTACAGGTTTTTCCCGATGTGTTGAATTCCGGCCTTTCCGGCAGCACAATTCCAGAGGTTGAAGATTGTGTGATCAACACCTGGAACCTCATCGAGGAAGTACCCGGAGGTTCGCTGCTTGATTTAATTCTGCAGTGGGACGAATCTCTGGAAGGCACTGCGTTTAACCGGAGTTTAAGTGCTGTTGGCCATTTTACCGGTGATGAGTGGATTCCCTCTGATCCAACAAATGCCTCAGGTTCCGGCCCATGGCAGCAGTCCGTTTTTGGAGTAACCGATCCAGGCCCCTTTGCCATTGGCGATCCTGAATCACCCATGGCCATTACTATCCAATATGATGAACAGGAAATTACCCTTGCTGAAGGGTGGTCCGGAATATCCTCATTCCTCAACCCGCTCAATCCGGAATTTGATGCCATTTTCTCGCAGGTTATGGATGAGATCGTAATTGTGCAGGACCTGTTTGATGTGTATTGGCCGTCGCAGGGAATCAATACCCTCGGAACCTGGGATACACATTCAGGTTACCAGGTAAAAATGAGTGGCGAAGTTACCATAAACTTTGCTGGCACTCCATTGGTGAATACCACCCTTAATCTGGATGCGGGCTGGAATTTATTCCCAATCCTCATTGATTGCAGGTCGAATCCGGCGGAGTTATTTAGCGGAACTTCAGCGGTGATTGTTCGCGAAGTTGCCGGAA
>JAGYLT010000404.1 GCA_018400545.1 Bacteroidales bacterium | reverse complement strand
ACCAGGAGAATTTACAGTTCTGCATTTTATTTTGCCGGAATTTTATCCCCCCGAAACCGCTGTTATGGTTACACCAATTGAAGACCCGCTTCTTTTTGTCGAATATGCAGAGGTTGAAGCTGACCAGCTATTTGTGGGTGTTTTTACCGATCCAATGCATGGTTCTGGAAAGATGTATCTGGATATCCTGATAGAGCCTCCCTTTGGAGAGCCATATCACTTTTGGGGTATTCATTATCTAAATCTTTATCCTGTTACTCAGGTTTTTTTTGACTGTCCTTTTGAGGCAGTACAATTTGGTGATCACCTAATGGTGAACTGGAAAGATCATCACAACTATCCCTTCCCGAATCCGTTAAGTGCCAAATTGGTAGTTGATGGAGCCACGAGCTACAAGGTAAAGCCAACCAACGATTTCTTTACCCCGATTGAACCCGGTTACCACACGCTCGATCTCTTTTTGGATGACTATCAGGTTAACTCAGCTTCATCCTCCGGCGAAATAATGATTCATGACCTTACTCCTCCCTGGCAGGACAGCTTTGAAGATTATCCGGCAGGCTCCGATATTGTTGGACAAGGTGGGTGGGAGTTTTGGGCCGGTGCAGCCTCGTCTCCCTCGGCAATTGTTACCAATGATTTTGCACATACCGGAACAAACGCGCTGGGGATAACCGGCAATCCCGATATGACCGGCGATGATATCGTACGTCAGTTTACAGGATGTAATTCAGGTACCTGGCAGCTTACCGCCTGGCAGTATATTTTGCCCTCAGCCACTTCAGGTGCAACCTATATAACTTTGCTGAATAATTATGGTTTAGATTTGGAAGACTGCCAATGGTCAACACAGCTAATGTTCAATGCAGCCGATGAAGTTGTTGAAAGTCAGTTTGAGGGTGCTCAATTGCCATTGATAAAAGGAGCATGGATACCCATCGAAATTATTATTGATTTTGATAATGATATTCAAACCATCAGCTACAACGGGCAAATGCTTACATCCAAAAGCTGGTCCGGAGGCATCACCCCGGAAGGAAGTATGCAGATGGCGGCCCTTAATTTATTTTCCGGCGATATGACCGAGATGGTTTATTATGATGATATTTCATTAACCCCGGTCGAAAATTTCGGGCTTGTAAACATGGATGTTTTTCAGGTTTCGTACGATTGGGGCGAAAATAGTCAGCCGCTCAGCAGGGTTGGGCTCATATCGGCAACCTACACCCCTGAGGAAACTCACCAATACATCAATGCATTTACAGTAAATGAATCTGAAGAAATTTACTGGGTCGGTCAGTTTTTTATTCCATCGGCTGAATATTCGCCGGTTGATCAAAAAACCACTTTGCAGTTTGATTTAACTCAACTGGGAATTGAACCCGGCCAGCCCCTCGAATCCTGCCGGTTATGGATTACCCTAACCCCTGAACCGCTATTGGAAATTCCTGATTTACCACCATTGGAAACCTGGCCATTATTTCCGGTTTCTGAGCTCATCGACAATACTTGCGGTGGTGGCGGCGGACCCGATTTAACAATTGATGGATCATCGATAGTCCATCCATGGCCTTACTGGATTGATCCCATCTATTGGTTGGGCACGATCGAAAGATTCGTTTATCGTGGTTGTACAGTTCCAAATATCGATCTCGACAGCACAAACCACCCGCATAGTGTGGCAACCGGCTATGCCGGAGATAGAAACGCCTGCTGTCCTGCCGGTATGTCCAACAGCATAAAGTGGCTTGAAGGTATTTATAACGACCATAATCCCGCTATAAATACAGGCCAGACGCACCGGGAGGTACTTGAAGATTTGAGTGGGGAAATGGGACGACAACCAAATGCAGGCCCTGCACACAAATCGATTATGGAGGGTAAAATGAAATACACACAAAAACACAAATTGCCCATCAGGACAAAATTTCAATATGTTCCAATTGGTAATAAAAAAATTGGAGATGTCAGGCCGGAAGGATCAAATTATGTTGCCGAAGACCAAACCGGTCCAACCGGAAAACCCGACTGGGACTGGCTTATGGGTGAGTTGGAAAATGGCGAAGATGTTGAAATGAATTTTCAGCCCTGGGATGAGGCAAATGGTAAATGGGCACCCGGAAGCCATACAGTAACCATAACCGGTGCAGCACAGTGGTCATCAGGCCTGAAAGGGCTTTGGTTTAAACATGACAGAGACCAGAAAAATAAAGGTGCCAAAAGTGTATTACAAGAGCCTGCTGCAGTGTATATTGATAACAATGGATGGATAACACTTTTTAATTCACAGTATAATTTACCACTCAGGGTTTATGGCCTGATTTCAGAAAGCTACGATGAAACAGTAACCTACGACCGTGCCTCAGGCACTTTAGAAGATCCGGACGGAAACCCGGTGGATTCAACAAAGGTTCGAATAAAAGCCCGTAGATGGGATAATCCTGATGACAGCTTATCATCAGGTAGTGGAACCATCAAATATG
>JAGYLT010000403.1 GCA_018400545.1 Bacteroidales bacterium | reverse complement strand
ATCAAACGCTTGTTTTCCGGCGGGAGAAAATACCTCGCCAAGGTCTGAAACCGGATTACCCAAAAGATCAAGAATTTCCATTTGCAGCATACCACTGTGTTGCAAAGATATGACAAAGGTAGCTTTATCTTTTACCGGGTTTGGATAGATTTCGGCTGATAAAACAACTTCACCACCAGCTGAAATGCCTGTGAGGTTGTCGAGTTGACAGATTGCAGAGCCGAGGCTTGTAAATGATTCATCTCCTGAAAGGCAGATCAGCACCGGATTTATGAAGCTATTGTTTTCACTGTCCCAAACCACAAGTGTGAAGCTGTTTCCGGTAACGAATCCATCCATTTCCCCGGTGTCCGGATCATTGGCTGAACAGGTTACGATTACCTGATCTCCTTCAACCACAGCAGCCCCAACGCAGTATTCACCATCAAAAATACCGATTTCATCTCCCGGATTCAGTTTTCCATTTACATCCAAAATGATGTGCATGGGCAGATATGGATTGTTCTGGTACACCGGGTCAAATTGTGTTGGGTTTACATTTGAGATGAATCCTTCAAAAAGGTTTCCTTTTGCAGGTTCCTCAATCGACAGGGTGACATCTTCAGTAACTTTTACATAATATCCTTCTCCGGGTGCAAAGTTCCCGATGGTATTCGTCCACTGTCCGTTTGGCGGCGGAAATGGCAGATGGAAAATGGTGCCTCCGGTTTCATTCACCACTTTATAAAGAATCCCGTCATCGATCAATGGCTGGACCGCACTCATGGCGTCAACCGGATCGGCGCAGGGATAGCCGATGATATTCCAGCCTGCAGCAAGGCTGATTTCCAAAGGTAAACCGGCTTTGATTCCTTCGGTGTTCAGCTCGCAGTTGTCGAAAACCTTCAGGTAATATCCTTCTGTACATGCCATATCACCAATCGTATTCGACCATTGGCCGTTGGGAGGCGGAAACGGAAGATGGAACAAAGAGCCCCCGTTTTCATCAATGGCTTTGTAGAATAAATCCTGATCGATGAGCGGTTGCATAAGGTTCATCATGTCCGGATTGTCGGGTTCAACCATAAAAGAAACCATGTTCCAGCCCGTGTTGAGCGGAATCTGCTGCACGATGATTTCGGTGGTAAACAGTTCCACAAAAGTCGTCCCCTGGCCGGTATAGACTTCATCATATCCCTGGTAAGGAAAATCAATCATAACGTCATCTTTTTCTCCGGTGGTGCTACTCCAATATTTAAAGACCAGCTCGTTGCCGGGCGTAAACCCGTTTGCCTGATCAGGATTGGTGCCATCGTTCATGGAGGCAATGATTTCAAGGAACGTTCCCCCGCTGAGTATTTCGGTGAGCCTGGCTGCGCCAACGCATATTTCAAATCCTGAATTGGGATCAGTATCAAACAACCCAATTTCATCGCCGGGCTGCAGGTTGTTATCATCCCAAAGTGCTTCGGTTACAAAAACCGACATGGGATTGAACGGTGAAGTCCATACCGGATCGAAATATACAGGAGCATTCGGGTCTGGTTCGGTGGTAAATGACCGGGTTTCGCAACTGGTTGAATTGCCGCCTTCGTTGTAGGCCACCAATTTCCAGAAATAGGTGGTTTGGTATTCAAGATCAGTAACCGGCGTGTAATTGTTTGCCAGTCCGAGGTCGGTTCCGTTTTCAATATTCGTTGGTGGATTGTCGGTTCCGAAATAAATGATCACCCCATTGGTTTCCGGTGCAACATTCCATTCCGGAGTTGAGGAGATCGGTACATCGGTTGCGCCATCGGGTGGTGCTGTGGCTGTTGGGCAGTCCGGAGGTAAAATGGGCTCATCTTCTGTTGTGAACGACCAGACGTCACAACCCTGCGCTTCACCATAATTGTTGTAGGCAACAATTTTCCAGAAATAGGTAGTCTCATAATTGAGTGTTCCCGGATTGTATTGCAGTACATCACCCATGTCAGTTCCATTTTCGATGTTTGTGGGCGGGTTGTCGGTTCCAAAATAGATTTTGTAGCCATTGGCATTTTCAGCAGCACTCCAGGCCAGATCAGCATCGATGGAAATTCCAGAGCCATAATCAGGCGGCGAAACAATCCCTGCACAGTTGGGTGCTGAAACTACAGTGATATAGTTGAATTTGGTTTCACTGTCTGCTCCGGCATCATTTGAAGCTGTGAGTTTTACATTGTAGGTTCCGGTTGACGGATAGGTAATTGCTGGATTCTGCTCTGTGCTGGTTTCCGGTGTTCCACCCATGAAATTCCACGACCAGCTGGTTGGGCTATTGGAGGAAAGGTCGTTGAAGGTTACGGATTCGCCGGCCATGATTAGGGTTTGGCTTGCGGTAAAATCTGCAACAGGAGGCTCTGGTCCGGCTATGATTACGGTGTAGTCTTCCGTTTCGCCATAGCTGAAATTTGCACATGGATCTGATGAGCTGTTTTGCCAGTTTGCCCTGATGCGCATCCGTTTATTCCCGGGAAGTGCATCAGCAGGCACTGTGAAAT
>JAGYLT010000402.1 GCA_018400545.1 Bacteroidales bacterium | reverse complement strand
TTCGATTTAGCTGTTTCAGCCTTTGGAAAAGCCGGAACATCCTGGGCCCTGGTTTGAAATGCTGATAAAATCAGGATAAAGAAGATAAGTGATAATATGGTGTATTTCATGGTATGCATTTTTCCGGGTAATAAACCGACAAATCAAGGTAAATATTTTGCAACAGCACAAAATGGCTGATTAAAAATTATTAAAAACCCTGACAAATCCAGGTTTTGCCAGGGCCTGTTAATATTGTAAAGTGTCTGTTAGCTAATCGTGTCAAACCCCGTGTAAGGCACCAGTATCTCTGGGATTTTAATGCCTTCGGATGTTTGGTTATTTTCGAGCAATGCGGCCACAATTCTTGGCAGTGCCAGCGCGCTGCCATTCAGGGTGTGAGCGAGTTCGGTTTTTCCTTTCTCATTTTTGAAACGCAATTTCATACGGTTCGACTGATAATTTTCGAAATTGGATACCGAACTCACTTCCAGCCAGCGTTCCTGAGCTCCTGAAAATACCTCGAAATCGTAGGTCAGCGCTGACGTAAAGCTCAGGTCGCCACCGCAAAGTCGCAAAATCCTGAATGGTAATTCCAGTTTGTGCAGTAATGTTGAAACGTAGTTCCGCATTTCTTCAAGTGCATCATAAGATTCTTCAGGTTTGCGAATCTGAACGATCTCCACTTTATCGAACTGGTGCAGGCGGTTGAGGCCCCGTACATCTGCCCCCCACGATCCGGCTTCGCGCCGGAAACAACTGGAATAGGCCACATTTTTTACGGGTAGCTGGTCAGCCTTCAAAATCATATTCCGGTAAATGTTTGTTACAGGCACTTCAGCGGTTGGGATCAGGTAAAGTTTATCTTCCGGAACAGCATACATCTGGCCATCCTTGTCAGGAAGTTGCCCGGTTCCGTAAGCCGAGTCTTCGTTAACCAGCAACGGTGGCTGAAATTCGTCGTACCCGGCGGCAATGGCTTCGTCCAGGAAAAAATTGATTAAGGCACGCTGGAGCCGGGCACCTTTGCCTTTGTAAAACGGGAATCCGGCTCCGGTTACTTTGTTTCCCAGCTCAAAATCGATGATGTCGTATTTTTTGATCAGGTCCCAATGGGGGAGTTCTTTTTTCTCCGGGAGTGTACCTTCGCTGGCCACCACTTCATTATCTTCCTCCGTTTTTCCGGCAGGTACGCTTTCATGCGGAATGTTTGGGAGTTGAACAAGCGTTTCGCTGAGATTTTTGGTCACTGCATCGAGTTCAGCACTCATGGTTTTCGATTGCTCCTTTAACGTGGCTGAACGTTCTTTCATCTGTGCAGCTTCATTGGCTTTGCCGGTTTTATACAATTGCCCGATGGATTTGGCTATTTTATTGGATTCGGCAAGGGTTTCGTCGAGTTGCTTTTGAATTTCGCGGCGCTTTTCATCAAAGCTGATAATTTCATCCACGAGCACAGCGGCGTCCAGATTTTTAATTTTCAGGCGCTCTATCACATGCGCGGGATTTTGGCGGATGGTATTGATTGTAAGCATACGATTAAATGTAAACGGGTTAAATAAAAAAAATCTCCTGCTTTCAGCTAAAACAGGAGATTTGATTTTCCATCTGGAATTTCTTTAGTTTGCGGCAGGTGTTTCTTCCGTAACCGGTACTATATTCACAAAAGATTTGTTGTCTTTTTTCCTTCTGAACTCAACTGTGCCGTCAGTAAGGGCAAACAGTGTATGATCCTTACCCATTCCAACGTTCAATCCGGGATTATGGGCGGTTCCGCGTTGCCTGACAACAATGTTACCGGCTTTTACAAACTGGCCTCCGTAAATCTTAACTCCCAATCGTTTACTGTGGGATTCACGGCCGTTTTGTGAGCTACCTGCACCTTTTTTATGTGCCATAATATTTGAATTTTAATTGTTTGCTGAAAATTATGCGCCAACGGTAATACCTTCTATTTTTACTTTGCTCATGTGTTGGCGGTGGCCGTTTTCGACCTGGTATCCTTTTCTGCGTTTCTTTTTGAATACCACAACCTTATCACCTTTCATATGCGAAAGGATGGTGGCCGATACTTTGGCACCTTCTACAAAGGGTTTTCCCAAATTGATTTCATCTCCGTCTTCGATCAGCATTACTTTTTCGAAATCAACGGTGTCGCCTTCGTTACCTTCGAGGCGGTGAACAAATACTTCGTTGTCCTTCTCAACTTTGAACTGCTGTCCAGCTATGTCAACTATTGCGTACATTTCTTAAATTGAATTGATAATTCCTGTTTTTAAAAAAGGAGTGCAAAAGTATAAAAAAATTCTAACTAACAAATTGTTTAAAGGTTTTTTATTTAAATTATGAGTCCGGTCTAAAAAGCCTTCAATCTGCTGATTTTTCTTGTTTTTACCCTTGATCCCTAAAGGGAAACTGCTAAAAATCAGCAGATTGAAATAGTCCCCTTTAGGGGATTTAGGGGTAATTTGGCTTTTTAGACTGAACTCTAATATTAAAAACACCTTTTAAAACTAAATAGTTGAAATGC
>JAGYLT010000401.1 GCA_018400545.1 Bacteroidales bacterium | reverse complement strand
TACCCAAAAGCTTATCATCAGGTAAAATAAGACTTTAGAGATATATTAAAAAAGGCCTGTTGCATATGAAGCATCAGGCCTTTTTCACAGGTGGTAATTCATTTTAATGGGAAGGGCCGCATACTGCAAAGAAGTTTAAGGGGAAAATGTAAATCAAGCAGTTAGAAAAATGTGCGCTTGCAGCACACGGCCCTTATAGGTAACCTAATTGGCTTTGGTTGTTTCTGTTTCGCAACAAAGTGGTTCTCGTTGCAGCAGAATTTTTTTCCTGACGAAACAAATCGCGCCGGAAATCCACCGTTCAGGTTTGAGACTCCGGCCGTAAAAATCAATATGTTTCAGATACAAATAAATGCCTATCATCATTTGTGATTTTTAAAACATGCATCGAAGATATTCACAATGAGAGGGTTTTGCAACCTGAAAAAAGTTTATGGATGGGAGGTAAAAGAAAATGGCCGTAGAAAATCAGTTTAAGGAAAAATGCACAATCAAATCGTAATCCCCATTTTTTGCATCAGGAAGGTGGCATTGAGGTTTTGCGAAATTCCATCCTTGAGCAGGTAATCAAAAATCAATTCATCATTTTTTATTTCCACCTCAAATCGTTTATTGCTTATATTTTCTGGGTGATGATTAATTAATTCACCCAGGCTCAGGTCGTGGGTGGCAATCAATCCTGAAGCGTCAAACCGGATCAGTTGTTTCAATAAAGCCTTCGATCCCTCCTGTTTATCCTTCGAGTTGGTTCCCTTTAAAATTTCATCCAGAATGATAAAAAGCTTTGCCCCGGATTCAAGCTTATCAATGATGGCCTTCAACCTTTTCAGTTCAGCAAAAAAATAGGACTCATTTTCCAGCAGGTTGTCGCGGGTGCGGATGCTGGTGAACATATCCGCCGGTGAGAATTTAAAGCTTTTTGAACACACCGGTGCTCCGGTCATGGCCAGAATAAAGTTTATGGCAACTGTCCGCAAATAAGTGCTTTTCCCGGCCATATTGGCTCCGGTTACAATGATGAAATTTTTCCAGCCAGCAAATGAAACAGGGTTGTCAACACGGGTTTCGGGTTTCAGCAGTGGATGGCCGCAGGCTTCAGCTTTCAGATAAAAAGGCTCTTCAACAGGTTCGGGAAGTACAAAATCCGGACGGTTATACCAGAAACCGGCAAGGCTGTTCAGGGCGTCAAATTCACCCAATATCACGAGCCATTCCTCAACATCATCTTTGAACGTGCGGCGCCAGTTTTCCAGTCTGCGCGCCTGAAGGATGTCCCAGATGATGAAGTAATTCAGGATGAGCCAGGCAAAAATATTCAGCCGGCTGTCGAAAGCCTGAATAATGGAAGCCAGCTTTCGCAATGCCGGCCCCGACTGATGTATGTTAGTCAATTCATTTTTCTTGCTAAGCAGATATTTTGAACTAAAATCTTCACCTTCGATCATTTGGATCAGCCGGCCATATTTTTCCAAAAGTTCTGCTTTGCGGCTCAGGAGGGCATGTTTCTTTATCACCGATTTGGCACGGCTGGCGGCAATACCCAGGGGAACAACCAAATAGAGCAAAAACAATTGAAAAGTAATGTTTCCATTAATCAGCATCAACAGCACGAAACTGCTCAGTACCGGCATCACGAAAATCAAAATTTTATAAATCAAACCGGAAAATTCGGCAGGCAGTTTTAGCCAGGCTTCAATCCCGGATTTTTCTTCTTCGCTGTCGTGCAGCCAAATCCCTATGGATCGGAATTGTTGCCGCCAGTTCAGCCTGTTTTTTAAATCCTGAATCGATTCATGCCGTTTGCTGATGGTTTCGTTTTCCTTATCAGGATGCGAAAGCCACCCGGCCAGCAACTGTTTTCCCATCCAGGTGGAAGTTCGGTTGATATACTGGAAAATGGATGTTTTGCCAAAAATATCGAGGTCGGAAACATACGGATGATCCGGATCGAGAAATTCCGATCCGTCTTCGAAAGCCGAATATTTTCCATTCAGCGCATCCAGTTCATCGGTGTTGATTTTCAACAAACGAGCCAGTTCATCGCGCTTTTTGTGCAATCGTGCATGCCAGATCACGATCAAAACAAACGACAAAATAAAAACAGCCGAAACCAGGACAAGCAACGAAGCGGCATATCCTGTCGAGATATAAATCCCTACAATACCCCCCAGGAAAACCAGGATGCGCAGCAATCCTACACGCGCAATCAGTTTATTCAAAGCATCGTGTTCGCTGGTGTATTTTTGCTGAAGTTTGGTATATGTTTCGCGGGGTGTTTTTTCGCTCATGGTTTGGTGTTAATAATGGTTTTTAATGCACGGGTAATGATGGTTACCTCGAAGGGTGATTCGCCAAGGCTTTCGCCGTCGGCTTCCATCATAAAGCCTTTTTTCCGGCTATGAACCCTGATGTTGCTGCCCCTGAATGTGGCCACCTTTGGATGCCTGATAAACGTTCCGGTGTATAAATTTCTGAGCTGGGCAAAAAGGGTTCCCAACCCGATTTTTTTGA
>JAGYLT010000400.1 GCA_018400545.1 Bacteroidales bacterium | reverse complement strand
TTTTTCCTATCCCTGAGAAAGTGAAACCGCAAAGTCGCGAAGGCGCAAAGAAGTTAAATTTTTTTGCCTGCACTATGCATTACCCGGGCCAGCTTTTCTGTAGCCCTTTTCCAGTCGTATTTTTTGTTTACGAAATTAAATCCTGCCTTAGCGATTTGGTCAGCGAAAGCCTGGTCTTCGAGGAGTTTCAGGATATAACCGGCATAATCCTCCGGTGTTTCACCAATCAGAATTTCTTCTCCATCTTTTGCACACAGTGCAGCATTGGCCAGCTTCGAGGTGATGCAGGGAATCTTCATCGCCATGGCCTCCAATAGTTTATTTTGCAAGCCGGTACCGATTTGCATAGGCGCGATAAAAATCCGTGCTTCGGCATAACAATCCCGGATATCATCCACCCAGCCGGTTACATCCACAAACTCACCTTCCTGGTCCTGCACCCTTTTGGCAGGTGTGGCCCCGGCCAGTAAAAGTTTTGCTTCCGGCTTTTGTTTGTGAACCAACGGCAGCACCTTCCTGGCAAGGTATTCGGCGGCATCCACGTTGGGGGGGTAGCTCATGTTGCCGATGAAAACCATGTCGTATTTTTTCTCCCGGTTGATGGGTTTGAAAAAATTGTGATCTACACCGTTGGGGATGATATGAATTTTTTCCCTGTCGGGGTGGGGGATGAGGTCACGGTCGGGAATGGAAATAATGGTTTTATGATCGAAAATATCGAAAAGCGCCTTTTCGTACCTGAGCAGTCGCTTGTATTCCATCCTGAACACCGGCCTGAGGTAAATGGGAACTTTGCTGATGCGCCGTTGGATGCCCCTGGAAAACACATCCTGATAATCGATGGTTTTGGGCACAGGCTGGTTTTTTACATATTCGGCCACGCGCAGCAACTGGCAAAAAATATGATCCGGTTTTTCATGCTGAATCACCCGGTTTATTTTGCGATGATTGCGGCTGCTGAAAAAATATCCGGCCTGAAAAGGAATCCCCTTAAAAAATGCACGTGCAAGATTTATGACCTTGCTAACCAGGTTAATGCGAAGAATGTGGATGGATTTGCAATAGGGGCGGAGTTTTTCGAGATGCTCCTCCGGAACTTTGTATTCGTTAATGGCACAAAGGATAATCTCGTTGCTTTTCGCCAAAAACCTGATTTGATTGTACGCACGTAATTTGTCGCCTTTTTCAAGTGGGTACGGAAACCTGGGTAAAACAACGAGCAGCTTCATCGGGCAAAAATAAGAACTTCAGCGTTACCGCGAAGACAAAATAGAGCCGTAAAACTGCTCAAGTTTTTTGATGAGTTTTTTATTATTGTGGTCACGGTGGATAAGTGACTTTGCATTTCGACCCAGTTCGCTGCAAAAATCCTCATCTCCAACACATTGCTTCACGGCTTTGAAAAAAGCACCTGGATCATCGGCCAGCATGATGTTTTTGCCGGATTCTACATTGATGCCCTCGGCGCCGATGGATGTGGAAATCACCGCTTTTCCCATAGCCATGCCTTCGATAATCTTGATGCGGATACCGCTGCCCGAAAACAGCGGTACAATTTCGATGGCCTTCGATTCAATAAAATCCAGGGCATCATCCACTTCGCCAACCACCTCCACATTTTTCATGTTGAGGCTTTTTAGCCAGTCGGGCATTTCCCTGCCGGCGAGGTAAAACTTCAAATTTGGATAGGTTCGGTGAACTTTGGGCCATACGTTATCCAGGAACCACTTCACCCCCTCAATGTTTGGCATCCAGTTCATGGCTCCGATATGAAACAGCGACGGAAATTCAGGCTGGAATTTTTTCTCCCGTTCAAATTTTGCGAGCGAGATGCCAAACGGAATATCGGTAAGTGGAATGCTACAACCCCTTGCTTTGAAAAAATCGCCATCGATTTTGGTAATGGTTACGATGCCGTCATATTGGTTCAGATTGCCAAGTTCGTAATCCCTCAGCGTTTTCCAGATGTGCCCCAGGTAAAGTTTTTTCAGCGGGTTTTTAGTGATTTCGGCAACGCGCTTCCAGATCAGGTGCTCGATGTTATGCGACCGTAAAACAATCCGTGCTTTGGAATGCTTCCGGATTACGGGGATATAAGGTGTAATAAAAAGTGTTTCGAATTGCACAAAGTCGAAATCGTCTTCCTTGAGAATATTGATCAGCGCATTTTCGAAATCCTTGCTGATAAAACGCTGAACATGATACGATTTTTTGGTGAAGAGATTTAAAAACGCATCAACCGGCTTGATGGCCAGGTTGATGAAAACGGTTTCGATGTTGGTTTTTTTTTGGTAAGCTTCCGGGATATCTTTTACATCGACGCCATATTTGTTGGAGTTGATGGCCAGCACTTTCACTTTGTGACCGGCATCGGCCATTCCTTCGATGAGTGCGTTCATGGCGATAGGGCCGCCTTCTTTGGGAGGGTAAGGTGATTTGTTGCACAGGAAAAGTACCTTCATAATTTTGTGTTGTTTCAGGAGCTTTTTCTTACTTTTCTGAAAAAAATCA
>JAGYLT010000040.1 GCA_018400545.1 Bacteroidales bacterium | reverse complement strand
GCTATTTTGCAAATGTTGAATAATAATTTGCCAATGGTTAGTTCTGTTGTAAACACCAAGTGGAAGGATCAGTATAAAGAACAATTACTTGAAATAGACGATGTGATGTTTGCAATCCACGCTCAATGCCAACACTTTAAGAAATTAAACCTTGCAGCATAAACAACATAATAAACGAACAACATGTTGGTTAGTTTTTTTGCCTAAGCGCCTAAAACTCCAAATTAGTATTTCTAAAAAGGGCAGCAAATGAGTTTATTTTCAACATCTTATGTCGCAAAAACAAACATTGAAGACCTGATCGATATTGAAGAACTCACCCAACTTTTCAGTAATTTCTACGCAGCAACAAAGTTTCCGGTGGGTATGCTCGATTTACAGGGCAATATAATTATTGAAATCGGCTGGCAGAACATGTGTACCAAATTTCACCGTAAGCATCCTGAAATGCTTGACAATTGCCGCATAAGCAATGAACCCTTCCAGGGAAGTATCAATCAAAAGAATTACCATATCCAAAAATGCAAAAATGATTTGGTCGATATCGTGATACCAATTAAACTGGAGGGCAGTCATCTGGCCAATTTATTCTTTGGGCAGTTTTACTGGGAAGGAGAAAAGCCTTCGGAAGAAATAATCAGAAAAACAGCACAAAAATACAATTTTGACGCGCAGGACTATCTTGAGGCCTTTCGAAAAGTTCCGGCATACAACAGGGATGAGGTGGAAAAAGTTGTAAATTTTTATCAGTCGCTGGTGACCATGATCACCAAAATGGTTTCAGCAAACCTTCAACTCAGGCAATCGGAGGCGCTACAGCAGATACTGCTTGATGCCACCGACGACACCATAGCCCTGATTGAACCATCAGGAACAATACTCAAAATAAATACCTGTGGTGCCAAACGGTTTAAGCAAAACATTGAGGATCTGATTGGAAAAAATGCTTATGACCTTCTTCCTCCTGAATTAAAAAAATTAAGGAAAAAAAATATTGACAAAGTGTTTAAAACCGGAAAAGCCAATATATTTCAGGATTCGCGCAGCAACCGGCTTTTCGAAAACAGGGTATTCCCCATTTTTAATGAAAAGAAAAAAGTATCCCATGCAGGTATTTTCGCCATCGATATCACCCGGCGCCGTCAGATGGAAAACCAGTTGGTTGAAAGCGAAAGCCGTTTCCGCTCGTTTTTCGAACAAGGCCTCATCGGCATGGCTATCACATCTCCTGATAAAAGATGGATTCAGGTAAACGACAGCATTTTCGACATGCTTGGCTATACGCAAAAAGAACTTTTCTCGAAAACCTGGGCTGACATTTCTCATCCTGATGACCTGGAAAAAGAGGTGGCGCTTTTTAACAATCTAATACATCAGCAAATCGGGCAATACACGATGGAAAAGCGGTTTATCAAAAATGATGGAAATATTATCTACACAAACCTGTGGATGAATAGCGTGGTGATTGATAAAAAAGTGGACCATATTTTTGCTTTGATCGATGACATCACAGCATCAAAACTGGCAGAAGAAAAACTGCAAAACGCGCTCAACTTCAACAAATCGGTAGTTCAGGATTCTCCCGTGGGAAAAGCTGCTTACGATGCAACAGGCCAATGCATTATGGTAAATAAAAAGGCTGCCGAATATGTTGGCACTTCAACCGGGCAGCTCCTTAAACAAAATTACAGGAAACTGGAATCATGGCAAAAATCCGGACTGGCTGAAGCAGCAGATCGGGTTTTAGAACACGGAGGTTCTGATAAAATGGAAATTCATGTCAAATCCAGTTTTGGCAAAGAGGTATGGCTGGAGTGTCATTTTAGAAGATTCTATCAGAACAACGAACCTCACCTGCTTTTTATTTACAATGATGTTTCGGAAAACCGGTATTACCAGGACGAATTAAAAGAAAACCAACAACGGTTTCAACTCGCTACCGAAGGTGCCAATGCCGGCATATGGGACTGGAAACTGGGGACCAATGAAGTTTTCTACAGCAAAATATGGAAACATCATGTGGGATATGAAGATCATGAATTGAAAAGCGAATTTGCGACATGGGAAAAATTACTGCACCCTGATGATTCGGAAAGAATGCATCATGCTGTTGAAAATTATTTAAAAAATCCCAGGGGAAGATTTATTGAAGAATTCAGGATGCGCCACAAAAACGGGTCGTACCGCTGGATAAGAAATGAGGCATCGTGCCTGAAGGACGAGGATGGCAATACCACCAGGATGTTTGGTGTGCACACAGATATTACAGAAACAAAAGAAGCCGGGGAAGCACTGAAAGAAAGTGAGGAGCGCCACCGGTTGATTTTTGAATCGGTAAATGATGCCATTTTTATTT
Source organism: Bacteroidales bacterium (assembly GCA_018400545.1). The sequence continues at coordinate 9,574 of JAGYLT010000040.1, read as the reverse complement.
GCAACAAAGCAGGCAATATTATAGAGGTGAACACGGCGGCAACAAGAATTTACGGATATTCAAGAGAGGAGTTTTTAAACCTTGACCCCCGCAAATTGCTGCATGAAGACTGGCAGCACGAAATAGAAGCATTTTTTAAAACCACCTCAGCAGGCGAAAATTATTCGGGCGAAAATGTGGAATACACCAAATCCGGCAAAATCATATACACACAGGTTTATGGCACTCCGCTCGAATTCAAAGGCGAAAAACAGATTATGGCGGTAGTGCGCAATATTACCTCCCTGAAAAAGGCTCAGGATGACCTGAAGCACAGCAAGGAACAACTTCAGCTAATTACCGACCTGATTCCGGTTTTAGTTTCCTACATCACACCCGATCACAGGTATGAATTCGTAAACAAAGGCTACGAAAACTGGTTCGGAATCAAAGCTGAAGATGTGGTGGGCAGGCATGCCAGCGAGGTGGTTGGCAAAGAAGCATATGATGCGGTTAAAGAAGAACTGGACCGGGTATTCCAGGGTGAAACCGTTGAATACGAGCGCATGATGGCATACAAATCCGGAGGAAATAAATATACGCAAACCACTTTCCTGCCACACAAAAAAGACGGCCGGGTGGAAGGGGCCATTGTTTGTGTAAACGATGTTACACCGCTGAAAGAAAAAGAAAATGAATTGCGGAAACTATTGGATGAAGTAGAGCGGTCGAATAAAGAACTGGAACAGTTTGCCTATGTGGCCTCGCATGATTTGCAGGAACCCCTGCGGATGGTTTCCAGTTTTCTGCAATTGCTCGAAAGAAAATACAATGAAAAGCTGGACGACAACGGCAAAGAATTCATCCGTTATGCCGTAGATGGGGCCTCGCGTATGAAAACCCTGATAAACGATCTCCTGAAATATTCAAGGGTTGGAACACGCGGCAAACCATTTACCACAACCAGCATGAACGAAGTTATCAATCAGGTGCTAACCAATCTTTCGGATACCATAAAAGAAAGCGGAGCCACATTTGTGCTTGGAAAACTCCCGGAGATTGATGCAGATGAATCGCAAATGGTGCAGCTTTTTCAAAACCTTGTGTCCAATGCAATCAAATTCAGAGGCGATAAATCACCGCAGATCAGCATAACGGCTAAGGAAAACAAAAAGCAAGTAACTTTTACCGTATCGGACAATGGAATCGGAATAGAACCGAAATTCCATGAAAGGATATTCGTTATATTTCAGCGCCTGCATACCAGCGACAAATATCCCGGTACCGGCATCGGACTGGCAGTATGTAAAAAAATAGTTGACAGACACCATGGCACTATTTCATTAAAATCCGCAATCGGAAATGGAACATCCTTCAAAATCATAATTCCAAAACATCTTCAAACCAGGACATCAAATAATGAAGGCCAATATTGACAGGTTTAAACTTCAAAATAACCCGGAATCAATAAATATTTTGCAGCGTGCGAAAAAAAATATAATTTTACTTTCAAGTGTGACAATATTTATTTTATGGCAACTCCAGTGAAAAGAACAATTGAAGTGTTGGTGGTAGAAGATAATCCGGGGGATATTCGATTATTAAAGGAAGCTTTTAATGCGCATAAGATCAAAAATAATCTTAACGTGGTAACTGATGGAGAAATGGCTATGAATTACTTGTTGAAACTCGGCGAATACGGGAATGCAATCACCCCCGACTTAATCCTGCTGGATTTGAACCTTCCGAAAAAGGATGGCAGGCAGGTACTGTCGGAGATAAAAACCGATGTTTTCCTTAGGAAAATACCTGTGGTCGTGTTATCAACCTCCGAAAATGAAAATGATATTGTAAATGCGTATAACAATTACGCGAATTGTTTCATTTCCAAGCCGCTGGATTTTAATAAATTCATGGAAGTGATCAAAGATTTACAACACTTTTGGGGATCAATTGTAAAACTGCCCACACAGGCGCATGAATAAAAAGTTTACCAGCAAATAATTTCGTCCACCGAGCTATGAGCATAAAATGAAAAATACTGAGCACATAACCATTCTTTTAATTGAAGATAATCCAGGAGATCGTAAACTGTTCAACGCTTATCTTGCCGAAATTGAAAATCCTGCCTGCACATTAAAAGAAGCCACCAACCTTACTGAGGGTCTCAAAATGATTAAGAAATTCAGTTTCGATATCATTTTTACCGACCTGAACCTACCCGACAGCGAGCAGTTGAAAACGCTCATACAGATACTGGAAACACATCCGCACTGCCCCGTGATTGTTACAACCGGGCTAAATGCCAGGGAACTGGGCCTGCAAGCCGTTAAGCTGGGAGCCGACGATTATCTTTTCAAATCGGAAATCAACAGCCATCTGCTCGAAAAAACCATCACCTACTCCATCGAGCGTAAACGCTTATCCCGAAAACTTTTCGAGAGCGAAACCAGGTTCCGGAGAATGTTTGAGTATTCATCCCTTGGCATTTACAGAAGCACATCCTCAGGTAAGTTTATCGAGGTAAATGAAGCATTCGCAAAAATGTTTGGTTATGATTCGCCTGCACAGGTGCTCAAGGAAATAGATAACATCGGCAAGCAAGTATATGCAAAACCAGCGGATCGGGACCGCATTATTCAGGATTTTCAGCGCCAAAAAATAACACATATCCAGATAGAAACAGAATTTTACAAGAGAGATGGCTCAACACTAACAGGCCTGCTGCACATGAGGCGTTCGGACGAGAAAGGCACGGACGACTTTATCGTGGAAGGTTATGTGCAGGACATCACCAGCGAAAAAAAAGCCAACGAAAAGGTGAAGGAAAACCTGCATTTCCTCAGGGATCTCATGGACAACATTCCCAGCCCGGTGTATGCCAAAGACAAAAATCTGCGCTATACCGGCTGCAATATTGAATTTGAAAAATACATTGGTTTTGAGGAAAGTGAGTTGCTGGGAAAAACCATCACGGATATTAAAAAAGACCAACACACACTTTTTCTTGATAAAAAAGACCGGGAATTGATAAAAACCGGGAAACGACAGGTTTTTGAGCATGCCATTCCCTTTGCAACAGGCAATCCGCGCAATGTGATGTACTACAAAAATGTGATCACCGACCAGGTAGGAAACATCAACGGAATCATCGGGCTGATGCTTGACATAACCGATAAGAAAAACACACTCGAACAATTGCGCGAGGAGTTGACCATGAATGAAGCCATGACCGACCTCTTGAGCCAGTTGCTCAAACCGGGTATTTCCATCCAGGAAATATCAAACCTTATCCTGGATTATACCAAAGCCTTTACAGCTTCCGAACACGGATATGCCGGAACCATCGATCCTGAAAACGGAGACCTGGTGCTGCATACGTTTACAAAAATGATAGCCGAGGGCTGCGAAGTTGAAAACAAAAAGATCAGGTTTTCACCACAAAACGGCATATACCCGCTGCTCTGGGGGCATTCGCTCAACACACACGAGCCATTTTTTACAAACAATCCCGGTGCACATAAAATGTCGGAAGGAACCCCAAAAGGACATATTAAACTAAAAAACTTCCTTTCGGTGCCTGTAACCATTCAGGGAAAACTGGTTGGCCAGGTAGCCCTTGCCAATGCAGAAAAACCATACAACCAGGAAGACCTCGAACAGGTGATCAGGTTGTCAAGCCTCTTTTCCCTGGCCATCGAAAAAGTGAGAAGCGTGGAGGAACTGATTAAATCAAAGGAAAGGGCAGAGTTATCCGATAAGCTAAAATCGGCATTCCTGGCCAACATGTCCCATGAAATCAGAACACCGCTGAACGCGATTGTCGGGTTTTCTCAAATGCTGGGCGAAGAAGGCATTGGGCTTGATGAAACACGGGAATTTAAGAAAGTGATCATCCAAAACACGGATTTACTGCTACGCCTCATCAACGATATCATCGAAATGGCCATGATTGAGGCCGGTGAGCTAAAAATAAACCCGGAGCCCCGTCCGGTTGATACAACCATCAGGCAGATTTTTGAAACCTGGCAATACAAAGAAGAAGTAATTAGTTCGGAGGGACAAATCCAGTTCGAACTTGAAGAACCGAAAAATGCAACCGGCCGGATTATTAAAACCGACTTCCTGCGATTGACCCAAATTATGGATAACCTGCTGATGAACGCCTTCAGATTTACCACATCCGGCGAAATAACGGTAGGCTACCGCTTCACAGAAAATAATACCGCCGAAATATTTGTCCGCGACACCGGTGTTGGCATTTCCAACGAGTATCAACGTACCATCTTCGACCGCTTCAGGCAGGTTGACGAACTGCGCGTAAGGCCGTTTAGCGGAACCGGGCTTGGCCTGGCCATCACCAAAAAACTTACAGAGAAACTAAACGGGACCATCAGCGTTATATCCAACCCCGGCGAGGGTTCCAACTTTACCCTGTCCTTCCCGCTTGCAGGAATTGAAGAATCAGACCCCAAACCCAAAACAGAAACAGTTGTTAAAAAACCTGAACCAGTTAGCGGCTCGATTGAGGGGAAAAGATTACTGATTGTTGAAGACAATGATTCCAGTTTTGAGTTTCTTGAAATCCTGCTCCGCAAAAAAGGAGCTAAGATTCAGCGGGCCATCACCGGCACAGAAGCCGTTGAGAAGCATAACCAAAACAACAACGACATCATCCTGATGGATTTGCAGCTTCCCGAAATGAGTGGTTTTGACGCCATCAAAAAAATCAGGGAAACCAACACACATATACCGATTATTGTACAAACTGCTTTTTCTGAACCAACCGAACGTAACAGGGCATTTGAAGCCGGGTGCGATGCTTACCTCGTAAAACCGATCACCAAAGGTAAACTTGAAGCCGCCCTGCTAAAATTTTGTTGAGCATGTACAGTAAAAAAATAAATATTTTGATGATTGAGGATAATCCCGGTGATTATGCACTCATAAAGCATGCCCTTGAATCCGGTAACTTGTCCTACGAGCTGGACTGGGAAAAAAGTCTGGAGATGGGTGTAAAAAACATCCAAAAAAACGCTCCTGATACTGTTCTTCTGGACTTAGGCCTGCCCGATTCAAGCGGATTGGATACGCTCATTTCCTTAATCGAAATAAAAGCAGATTGTTCCATTTTGGTATTAACGGGAAATGCCGATGAGATGCTGGGTTTGGAAGCCATGAAAATTGGCGCCCATGACTACCTCATCAAGGGTGAGTTTCCACCCGCAACTTTGCCACGTGCCATCAGGTATTCGGTTGAACGCAAAGAATCAGAAAAAATATTGCTGAACCACCAGTTGATACTCGAAAAAGAGGTGGAAAAGAGAACCGCCGAACTGATAAAAACCAACAACAGGCTGAAGGAAGAAATCGACATGAGACGGGAAGTTGAAAAAAGCCTCACAGCAAGCGAGGAAAACTTCAGGCTCATCTCCATATCTGCACAAGATGCCATTGTGAAAATGGACTGCAATGGCAAAGTGGCTTTCTGGAACCCGGCTGCCGAAACCATCTTCGGCTATCCGGCCAAAGAAATCTTAGGTAAAGATGCCCATGAATTTCTTGCGCCCAATGATCAATATCAAAAAGCCACCAAAGGGGTTCATTCATTTTTAAAAACCGGCAAAGGAAAACTGGTAGGCTCTACCATCGAAGTGAATGCCCGGCACAAAAACGGGCATCTGCTCCAGGTGGAGATTTCTTTATCCTCATACAAAAATGCAAACGGAAACTATCAGGCCGTTGCTATAATCCGCGACATTACCGAACGAAAAGCAACTGAAAATCAGGTGCGCGAAAGCAACATCTTTTTGCAAACCCTTTTAAACACCATCCCGGTACCCATTTTCCACAAAAATGCAAAGGGCGAATATGAAGGCGGAAACCCGGCATTCTTTGAATTCATCGGCCAAAAACCCGAAGATGTTATTGGAAAATCTGTGTACGAATTAATCGGTCAGAAAGATTTTGCAGAAGGGTTTAGTAAAATGGACGAAGAACTGTTCAAAAATCATAAAAAGCAGGTTTACGAATGGAAGGTGAAAAACAGCCGGGGTGAATCAAGAGACGTGGTTTTTCATAAAGCCATTTATAAAAACAGCCAGGATGAGGTTGCAGGAATTGTAGGGATTTTTATTGACATCACCGAATCGAAGAGAATTACTTCTGAACTCAGGGAATTAAAAGAAAGCTTAGAAGAAAAAGTGAGTGAACGTACCGAACAGCTTCGCGAAGCAAATGCCACAAAAGATAAATTCTTCTCCATCATTGCCCATGACCTCAAGAGCCCTTTCAACATTATTCAGGGTTTTCTTACACTGATTCACGACGAATTTGAATCATTTACCGAGATGGAACTAAAAGAATTCATCGGCAAAACACTCGAGGCCTCAACAAACACATTTACGTTGCTCGAAAACCTGCTGGAGTGGTCTAGATCGCAGCGTGGCACCATTCATTTCAATCCGGAGGTAATACAACTTGAGGAGATTTGCAATGAAGTTATTTTTCAAAGTACCGGTTATGCCAAACAGAAAAATATCGATGTCACCCTGGATATTGCCCCAAACCATCATGTATTTGCTGATCCTGCGATGATCATGACAATCCTGAGGAATCTCGTATCCAATGCAGTGAAGTTCTCAAATCCGGGTTACCCGGTCAATATTATTTCCAAAGAAACGCCGGAATATATGGAGATTTGTGTAAAAGATTACGGCATTGGCATGAATGAAAATTTTCGCAAAAATCTGTTTAATCTAAATGAGAAAACACAGCGTAACGGCACAAACAAAGAAAAAGGCACCGGACTCGGTTTAATACTTTGCAGAGAATTTATCGAAAAGAACAATGGTAAACTATGGGTGAAAAGCCGTGAGAACAAAGGCAGTTCTTTTTATTTTTCGCTCCCATTGCCCGATAACAGGTGAGTTTTTATAAATTGAAATTACAATGGTCATCTCAAAATTTTATCTAATCAAAAAGGCATAACAAAACTCTTGCAAACCGCAAACAATAAAATTTTCTAAACAGCTTTTAATAAGATTGAGAATTATTTGAAAAATTAATCATTTAAGAAATGCCATATTTTAAAATACAATCGAACGAAGAACTGCTGCACGCCGATCAACTCATTGGAAAAGCATCAAAATTCATTGCAGAAATACTGGGTAAACCGGAAAAATATGTAATGGTATCGCTTGAGGAAACAGTACCGATGATGTTTGGGGGCAACACAAACCCAGTGTTGTATTGCGAACTAAAAAGCATCGGGCTTCCGGCAGACCGGACAAAGGAAATATCATCAAAGCTATGTACATTTCTATCCAACGAAACCGGCATTGAAACCGACAGGATTTACATCGAATTTTCAAATGCTGAACGGAATATGTGGGGATGGAACGGCACCACATTCGAAAAATAGATTACGCACAAAAAACCATGAAATGATGAAAGAATGTGAAATGTTAAACAACTGCGGCTTTTTCAAAAAATACTGCAAAACAAAAGACCTGGCATGCAAGGGTTTTATGCGCATGTATTGCAGGGGCGACAAACAGGAGGAATGCAAACGTAAGCAGTATAAAAAACAGCACGGACACCCGCCTTCCGATGATATGCTGCCATCCGGCCAGATGATCCGGTCTTGGTAACCTGAGTTCGGCATAAGTTCGTTACTAACGTTAGTAAATAACTGCGGCGGGCTTAAACCGATTTGATTTCCATGATCCGGTCCTCAAATTCATTATTGGGAACCTTCGAGCGCTTCTTGATGCGGTTTTTGTAAGAATAGATCGTATTGATGGAAAAGTTGAGAATTCGGGCAATTTTTTCATTCTCAACGATGCCCATCCGGATGAGGGCGAAAATACGCAGATCGGTATTCATGGCTCCCTGTTCGGTAAGTTGAACCTGTTCCTCCTTATCAAAAAGGGCATTAAACCCGTTCACAAAATCAGGAAAAATACTCAGGAAAATTTTATCGAAATTCTGGAACAGTTGTTCCCGCTCCTTTTTTATAACCAGTTTGTTCAACGACTGGTTGATGTTGGTGTAGCGCTTGTTTTCCAGATTGCGGGTGATGGTTTCCTTCAGGTACTCCAGCTTATCCACATAATTGGTGCTGATGTTGAAGTAATAAGCGATATATTCTTCCTTTATTTTATTGGCTTCCTTCAGGGTATCGTTAAGCAATTTAAGGTTGTTGTTGGCATCCATTATTGCAGTCCGGGCTTTTTTCAGCCTGGTTAATTGTTTAAAAATTACCATTAGTGAAAACACAACAAGCGTGATGAGTAAGGCCAGAAAAATAATATATAGTTCCAGTTGCTTTTTTTGTTTTTCTATGAGTTCCAGTTTCTCACCTTCAATTATGGGCAGCACTCCTGAAATCTGAAACGACCTTTGCCTTGCACCGTAAAAACGTGCATCATCATTGGCGAAAATGATGTACTGATGTGCCTGCTTTATGTAACCAAGATGGTATAAAACATCGGCCAGGTTTCTTAATGCAATGGTTTCAGTTACTACAGATTTTATATCATTGATGGCTGAACTGGCGAGGTAACCAATAGCATCCAGGGTATCCCCGGTTAACAAACTACAGTTGGCCATGCTTGCATAAATCATAGCTTTCTGATGCAGCGAAACATCAAAATCGTGCAATACCTTTTTATAGAAAATCATGGCACTGTCAAGGTGATTGCTTTTCAGGTGCAGCAGCGCCATGGAAGCCCAGTACTGATAATCCCGCGGATCGGCATGGTAGATTACCTGCTTTGTAGCCTGATTGCCCTGGTCGGTATAGAGCGGAGCAAAAAACTGGTCGCTGGCATACTCAGCCATATCATAATATGCCCGGCCCATCAAATCGAAATATTCAACCTTGCCCCTGGCAGTCAGTGAGCTGTGTTCAATCTTATTAAGCGTATCGAGCGCTTCATGAAACATGCCGGAGGACAAAAGCACAAAACTCAATTCCATCCTTGCGGTATTGATCATTTCCACATCCCCCGTTTCGAAACCAAGTTCCTGCATTTTTCCGGCGTAGTAAAAAGCGGAATCATAAATAAATGAACCGTATTCGTTAAAAAGCTTTTGGTACAATGCAAAAAGATCGTCAGGTTTTCCCTGATCAAATTCGGAAACCTGCAGTTTGAGTGCATCAATTTTTTGATACTTCTGTTTGTAAAAATCTTCCTTTTTGGTGATTACCCGGTCAAGTTCGTTCAGAATACTATCCACGGCGGGATTACCCAATAAGGCAAACGAGGAAATTAATAGTGTAATGGAAATGAATAATATCCGCATTTCAGCATTTTTATTTCGATTAAATGATGCCTAAAATTACAGATTTTTATTTATTGGCGTACAAAAAGATCAAAAAAAAAGTAAATCCAACGCATATTGAGGGTTCGTCCCTGGTGTCGGTTCAGGTAAGAAAAGACCGGTTAATTTTGACGATTGCATGTGTCCGGAGTAACTAAAAATTGCCGGCCATATCAAAAATTACCCGAAGGAAAATCAAGCATTAACCTGATTAATTCACAATCTTTGTAAATTTGTGAATTAATCACCGAAGGCCGAAAATTTTTGA
>JAGYLT010000004.1 GCA_018400545.1 Bacteroidales bacterium | reverse complement strand
CTCTCAGTCGCAAGCTATCTGAAAAAACAAAACGCTACTCTTCCACAATAACTCTAACCCCTTTGGAATGCGAAACAAACTCCGGAGCATACATGCACTGCAGCGTGGTGATGCCGTTTGAAAAATCTCCTGACTGTGAAACAATCAGCGGATATTCAAAAACATAAGTGCCACGGGGCAGATAATCGAAAAAGAAATCCGTGGACGCATCTTTGGTAGTTTGGTAATACCCCAGGCCACCCTGGTAGGCGTAACCGGATAAACCCTTCAACGGTTCAAACGCTGAAGCCCGCATATCGCGCAGGTGGACAAACTCCATGTTGCGGTCAACCCGTATTTCGATGCGCACGGTCAGCCGGTTGCCAACCTGTAGCTTATCTCCATCGCTTACCAGTGCAGCTTTTCTGCCTTCATCGGTATTGCGCTGAACAAATAATTCTTTCTTTACGGAAAGCCCGGTTTCATGTTGTGTAATCCGGTCGAGGTCCTCAAAATATTGCCAGTACATCGCTCCCCAGGCAATACCGTCACCAGGCTTCTCTACCTTCACTTCACCCATTTCAGGTTCAATTTCATCTTCATCCCAGGTCACCTGGAAATAGCCTGTTCCGGCTTCAATGGTGCCCATTTCCCCGGTTTCAATTTTATCACCTGAAACCGATACTTCAACCAGTTCATCATTGGAGAGCAGATCGGATCCCCGCGATAGCAAGGCATATACAGCATCGGCGGTTGCCCGGCTGGTTTCCCAATCCTGTGTTTGTTTTTGCTTCAACAGCCAAACCTTCATTTCCTCCACAGCCTCAAGGTCGGAAGCCACTTCATCAAAAACCTCAATCATCATGGCCTGTGTTTCAATGGGTGACTCATACCAGAAATAGCCCCGGTCACCCCGCCAAAACATGCCGGTTTCTTCATCGTGAAGTGCCCGGTCGCGCAATGAAGCCACAATCAAATCAACAGCTTCCTGCTTGATTCCATTCCGGTGTAAAGCCGTGGCAATCATACCCTGGAGATACAGGCTTTTATCTTTCCAAAATTCAGAAGCCTGGTGCTTGAAATAATTTACGGCATTTTCATAGCTGGGATTGAGCATGATATGATTAAAAAAACTGCGTGCATACAAGTACTGAATGTGCGTATTGCTGAGATGATCTTCCTCCAATTTATCCGGGAAACGCTTTTCCAGTTTTTCGAAATCCTCAAATATTTCCCGGTCCAGGTAGCGGACAGCGGAATTCATCATCCTGCTGATGCGGTCATCGCCGATGGCATCGAGCACACCCATGTGATGCAGTTTTCCCATGCCCTGCAGGACCAACTGTGTAACGTAACGGCTTTCGCGCATTTCGTTCATCCAGCAAAAGCCACCGCCGGGTTTCTGAAATTTTTCCAGTTGCCGGATGGAATTGTCCAACCGGTTTTGCATGTTGTTCAGATCGAAAAGCATGGCGATCCGCTGTTTGCGCTCCTGCTCGTTTTGTGCATTGATCACCCAGGGCGTTTGTTCCAGCAACACCTGTTTCAAATCCTGGTTTTTCTCCAGCTTTGAAAGAAATGATTCGGGTGTTTCATTTTTCCAGCTATCGAAAACCCTTTTGATTCCAGGATTCTGGTTGGTGATATGAAAGGCGATGCTGCTGGCAAAAAACGAACTGAACACCGAAACAGCATTGTTGTATTTCGTCTCAGAAATCACGGGCAGGGCCTGAACGGCATACCATGCCGGGTTGGATGCAAACTCCAGGGTTAGCCGGTAATTTTGCAGGGTTTCGCTATCGCCGGATTCTACCAACCGCTCAAATGTAAAATCCCTGGTTTCGTTGCCACGCACGGGCATGGGCATGGCTTCTGTCACCAGCATGCGGTTGGGCAGCACAGGAACCGAACGTTCTTCTCCATCGGTGAAATTGCGGGTGGTTGCTTTAACACGATAGGTTAGCACACTGTAATCGTGAGGAATGGCCAGCTTCCATGTCATGGGCTGGCTCCTGCCCTGCTCTGCTGCAAACCGTGCAGACGGATTTCCCATGATAATATCATCTGTAACCTCCTTCATGGTGAGGGCATCAAAAAACTGTAATTCAGCGCTACCGTCCAAATCTTCATCGGAGAGATTGGTAACCTTTGCAGAAAACACCAGTGTGTCACCCTCGCGGAAAAAGCGCGGCGTATTGGGAACAATCATCAAATCTTTTGATGCAGTGAACTCCTGGTTCAGCATACCGGTCATTAAATCTTTGGTGTGACTTAAACCCATAAACTTCCAGCGCGTGAATGATTCAGGAAGCGTAAATTCAATAACCACATTGCCGGAATCATTGGTTCGCAGTTCGGGATAGTAAAAGGCAGTTTCGCTAAAATCGCGGCGCAATTGCATGCCCTCAGCTTCAGAGGGATCATTGTCCAAAGGCGGAGGTGGCGGAACCTGTTCATCCATGCCTGCTTCTTCAGGGTTATCCGGAATTCCGGTCTCAGTAAAAACTTCGTTCTGGACCATAGTGCGATCCATGGTTTCAACTGCTTTTCCGCCAACAGCCCTGTCTCTGCCGAGATATGAGCCCCAGGTATTCAGGCCAAACCAGTTTAAACGATCATAACTTCTATAAATGTAGTTTGATGGTTTATCCGTTTTATACGTATAAAACTTCCCATTCACCACTGAAAATTCCCGGCCGGCCTGCCAACCATTAATCTGGTTATAAATCCGGTATAAATCGAACATCCAGCCATGCCCGATATATTCATCCAGGGAAGCATCATACATGGAAGCAAGCATTTCGGCGGCTACACGCTCACCGTTTTTATCCCGGATGGTTACGGCCCACTTTTCCCGGCCACCTGGCTCCAGATCGGTGCGCAAAGTTTCGAAAGCCAGGTCAAGTTTTTTATCCGTATAAGGAACTGTAATAATCTGCGAACCTGAAAAAGCCCTGTTGTCTATTATAAAATTATAGTGAAAGGTTAGGTTGCCCCGATGGTTTTCGCCAATTGGAATATCGATTATTTTCTGATCATTGCTGATTTCTATCCATTGGCGATCAATTGTTTCACCCTTATACTGAACCTCATATAATACAGAAACATTTCTAACCGATGAACCCAGTAACATTTGAGCCGATCCACCCGGTTCTCCTTTGGATTTTAAAGCCTGGAACCAATGATAGGTTTCAACAGGCGGCCGCTTTGCATCAGGATCAAACAAGGTGAAATTTTTCCCGGTTTGAACCGCTTTGCCAAATGCATCGAGGGCCTCCATTTCAATCAGATACACTCCACGATCCCACTGTTGAAACAGCTTCCCGGGCAAAATGGAATCCAGAGCTGTATTTATTTTCATCTCCAAAACCACTTCACCCTTCTCCCAGTTGAGCGGATCATTTTCATGCTTATAAACCCTTTTTGGAAATTCATCCAAAAAATCATCCTCATCCATCAGAAACACATCGGGCCGGCTCCAGTAGCGATCTTTAATCAGCCGCCCGGGTTCCTCCAGTGCATATATTCGTATATCTACCTCAGTATCCAGCTTTTCGCCATTTAGGTTTTCAGCAATGATTTTATAATTTTCAGGTTCTTCCTGATTTATATTTTCAGGTATGTCAGTATTCAGCATCAGGGCTTCGGCTCCCACATTCACAGCGGTATTGCCGGTTTGTGTTTCACCATTGATGTCGGTTACATCAGCATTTACAACAAAGCTGTAGGACTGCTTCACATTGCCTCCGGAAGGATTGCCGGGAATGGCCTTAAACGTGATGGCAAAATTCCCGTCTGTATCGGTTTCGGTTTGCCCGGATGCAATTTCAACCGGTTGCTGTGGCGGGTAGATATGACCCCAGCGATACGGCCACGGATTAAAGGCATTTCGAACAATGCGGTAATTCACGGTAGCCTGTCCGATGCTATTGCCGGCGTAGGCTTTGGCTGTTCCGGTGACCGTTACTTCTTCATCCAGCTTATAGCTGCCTTTTACCGGCTCAAAAGTCACTTCAAAAGCCGGGCGCTTATATTCTTCTACCTGGATGCTGGTATTGCCGCTCTGGTTTTTAATACGCATCCCGCCATTGAGCAATCCCGTAGGAATGGTGAATGCGCCGTTAACTGAACCAAATTCGTTGGAGGTTAAATCCAGCGTAGAAACCTTCTGATTGTTCGCATCATAAAACTCAACTGTGGTTGATGCATCCGGTTTAATCTCATACTGATCCCCGGTTTTTTCCAGGAGGATGGCTTTGAAATATACGAGTTGCCCGGGACGATATATGGCCCGGTCGGTAAAAAAGAATGTTTTTTCAGAAGTTTTCTCCGGCTGGTCACGGGGTTCAGTCAGGTAGAAATTCCACTCCGGGATATAAACGTCATCGCCATCAGAAAGCTCAACATATAACCCACCACGCAAATCGCCATCGGCTTCCAGCTTAATATTTCCATTGCTATCGGTTTCCTTCGACAGGATAAATTTGGTTTCATATTTTCGCTTGCGATAATCATAATCGCGCTTATACAGGCTAACCTCCACACCGGCCTTCGGATTGCCGCTTTCACGGTCGAGCACGAATATATCGTATCCACCCTCCTGCAGGCGCTGATTGATGCAACTCAGGCCGGTTGACCAGAATTCGGCCCAGGCCAGGTTTACATCGCCTCCTTCAAAAGTCTCATCACTGGCGGCCAACAAAACATAAAAGCCCTCATCAGCCTCCGGAATGCGGAATTCAGCATCATGGGTTTGATAATCTTTTTCATCGGGCAGCGACACCGACCAGGTATCCACAAATGGCTTCCCGGCCAAAGTGTTCGCGATTTCCGGCCTGCGGCTCTGGCGGTTCATTTCGGAAAATTCCTGGTAATTTGTTTTTATGAGCCTGAAATGCACTTCCGAATTATTTTTCCACGAAAGCAGCCCCAGGGATGGCTTTCCCGGCACCACAGCATTCTCAAGCTTTATATTGAGCTCTTTTTCCGTGATTTTGTTGAGCAAAAGCCGGCAATTATGAGCACCATCAGATTCCGGAAACGCCTGAATGGCTTCCTCACAAATGGCCTCAGCTTTCTGGTTTTCCCAGCGAAACTCATCGGAGGTCAGGGGACTATACCGGGTGGCCCGCGTATTATGAAACCTGGCCATTTGAAATGCCACTTCCGCCGATACATCCGATTGCTCATAATCCGTCCGAAGCTTTTGAAGTGCTTTCAGATACAAGTCGTCTTTATCAGGAAGTACGGATTTTTGGTGAATCATGTCGAGGCGTTTTAAATCGGCATCCACCAAAGCTTTCGGGTTTTTATCGTTCAGGTGAAATGCCATGACTTTTTGTAGAAGGATCAACGCCTGCACAGTACCCGAAGCCGAATATTTTTCCTGAAAATCAATCTTAACAAACTTGCCGGCCGGTTCAAAATATTTTTCGCTTTTGGGGATAAACTGCATGGTTGCCGGTCCCGGTGTGCTGATATCATTTTCATAAAATTCGATGGCCCGCCAGGTTAGAAAGTCAAACAAAGTGGGACGGTAAACCTCTGATCCCTTGTGTTTTTCAAGAATCGGCCTGAACTGTTCAATGTTGAGCTGCTGTAGTTCTTCGGGATTTTCCAGCGAAAGCTGATAATGCCGCGATGCTTTCTCCATCAGTTTATGCACATCCCAGGTTTCCACATCCTCATTATCAAACCCGATGGTGGCCGACCGGTTCAGGATTTTATACCGGTTCTGCTGGAAATAATCAAAATACAACTGGGCCAGCATGGAATGCAGCAATTGGCGCTCAGGGGTTTCAGCCGTATCTGTTTCGATGCGCAAATCATTGATGGCCTTCACCATAAAATCCATTTCAAACTCCGAGGAAAGCTTGATTTGATAAAGCCTTGCCCGGATAACCTGGGGCGTGTTTTTATCCCGGCCGGCCTGCTGATAAATCTTATTTACAACCTCCAAAGCCGCCCGGGGTTGCCGAAGATCCGCAAGTGAATCGGCCTGTTTCCATAATGCGCTATAGTCGTTTTCCATGTTTGGTTTATTTGCTGAAAATAATGCGGAAACTGCCGCAAACAGCAACAACGTGAACATCCATTTAATTACCTTCATGTCGTTTTGATTTTTAAATGTTGCCATTCAACTTCAACAATTGTGCAAAATCCTGCATTTGCCCTGAGCCGAATTCCTGCAAAGCTACGAAAGCGTTAAGGATAAAAGGTTGGAGGAAAGGTTAAAAAATGTTTCCATGATTGATAAACTTAACCTGATCTATTCATAAATTCTGTGAATTAATTACCGCGTACTTTAGTGCGCGGTTAAAAAACAGATAATCAACAACATAAAATCCTGAAAATTTTTAGTTTTCCATTTTGAAAAATTTTCAGGATTTTCAACCCGTAGTAGCTAAGTTCCTCAAATCCGCGCACTAAAGTACGCGGTAAGTCAATAGGTGTTTTTGTGAATAATGCAGGTTAAATTTCACCTTTGGTTTTCCATCAGAATCGTTTAAAAAATTCCGAAAAACATTTTTTGGGATTCTGCTAATTTCAGACTTTTGCAAACTGAAAATAGGAAGTCCGGGAAACCAATGAATCATTTGATAATTGAATAAAATATACTACCTGTTAACCAATATGTTAAGTTTTATGAGATTCAAATATCACATTTCTTTTTTCATTTTCTTTTTCATTTTATTCACGGTTTCAGCGCAGGAACCGAAGATCAGCCAGACAATCCGGGGGCGAATTATCGACAAAGTCACACGTGCACCGCTTCCCGGTGCCACTGTTGTTATTCCCGGAAGCAGTCCGTTAAAAGGAACAACCACTGATTTGCAGGGGAATTTCAGGTTGGCGGATGTTCCGGTTGGCCGTGTCTCGCTGGCGATTTCTTATATGGGCTATCAAACCACTTCGGTTAATAATCTCCTGGTGACTTCGGGAAAGGAGGTGGTGCTGACTATTGAACTGACCGAAACCATCATTACAACAGATGCGGTCGTTATAACCGCAGAAGCAGAAAAATCGGAGCCCCTGAATAAACTTGCCACCAACAGTGCCCGCTCGTTTACCGTGGAAGAAACCGAACGCTATGCCGGAAGCCTTGGCGATCCGTCGAGGATGGCAGCCAACTTTGCCGGCGTTTATGCTGTTGACGATTCCAGAAATGACATCATCATTCGTGGCAATTCCCCATTGGGGCTGCTCTGGCGGATGGATGGCATCAGGATTCCCAACCCAAACCATTTCGGAGCGGTGGGTACAACCGGTGGTCCGGTGAGTATGCTCAACAATAACCTGCTGGCCAACTCCGACTTTTTCACAGGGGCATTTCCTGCCCAGTATGGCAATGCCATTTCCGGGGTGTTCGACCTGCGGATGCGAAGCGGCAATAACGAGACATACGAATTTACCGGACAACTGGGTTTTAATGGCATCGAAGCCGGCGTGGAAGGCCCGTTAAGCAAAAAACAAAATGCTTCCTTTTTGGCAAGCTACCGCTACTCAACCCTGGAAATATTTGACAAACTCGGCATTCAGTTCAGCCCCGGCAGTTCGATCCCCGAATACCAGGACTTCACCTTTAAAGCCGACTGGCAAACCAAAAAAATGGGGAAGTTTTCCATCTTCGGGCTTGGCGGCATCAGCAACATAAAATTATATGACAGCGAAAAAGATGATGATGAATTTTCCTACGGACTCACAGGAACCGATACCGATTTTGGTGCGAAAACTGCGGTAACCGGCCTTTCTAATGTTTACTTCTTCAATCCGGATTCAAGACTTAAAACCAATTTATCGTTGTCGCACATCCGGGCAACTACCTCACTTGATTCGTTATTGAATGTTGACCCCCTGGAGAAACGCCCATTTTACAGATCGGACAACCGTGAAACATCCTATTCATTTTCATCGCATTTCACACACCGGATCGATGCTAAAAACAACTTCGCCACGGGAATGATATATGATTATATCGATGTTTTTTTCAAGGATAGTGTTTATGATGATCAGGACGAACGCTTTGAAGTACTGACAAATGCGGATGGCGGAGTAAGCCTTTTGGAAAGCTACTTCCAGTGGCAACACCGGTTCAATGATGAGCTTACCCTGAACAGCGGACTGCATTATCAGTATTTTAACCTGAGCAACAGCATGAGCCTGGAACCGCGCCTTGGCCTTTCCTGGCGTTTTTTGCCAACGCAAACCTTAAGTATTTCATACGGCATGCACAGCCAGACCCAGCCATTCATCACCTATTTTGTGGTTACTACCCTGGCTGATGGTACTGATGTTGAAACCAACCGGGACATGGATTTTACCCGGAGTCATCAGTGGGTGCTGGGATACGACAGGAACATCACCGAAGACCTCAGGCTCAAAATTGAAACTTATTACCAGTACCTTTTTGATGTTCCGGTTAAGGAAAGTTTTCCTGAGTATTCTATCCTGAACGAAGGAGACGATTTCAACATCGGGCTCGGCGACAGCCTTGTAAACCAGGGCAAAGGCTACAATTATGGCCTGGAACTAACGCTGGAAAAGTTTCTCGATAATGGCTATTATTTCCTGCTTACATCCTCGCTTTTCCAATCGAAATACCGCGGATACGATGGCATACTGCGCAATTCTGCATTCAACAGCAATTATGTGATCAATGCACTTGCAGGCTACGAATTTCGGGTTGGCAACCAAAACCGGCTTGCTTTCGACCTGAAAGGCGTTTATGCAGGAGGCCGGCGAAATACGCCCATTGATATTGAGGAATCGCAGTTGGAAAGCCGAACCGAATACGACTGGTCGCAGGCCTACCAAAATCAGTTTGACCCCTATTTCTCACTTGACCTGAGAATAAGCTTTAAGATGAACCTGAAAAAACTGGATCAGGAATGGGCTTTGGAGATCAAGAATTTAACGGATAATAAGAATGTATTTCAGCAAACATACGATCCTGTGGAAAACCGCATTAAGGTAGATTATCAGCAGGGCTTTTTCCCGGTCATTTTATATCGTATCCGGTTTTAGATAGGCTTTACTCAGTATGCTTACTTTTTTCAGAATTTTACCGCCTCCAAAACAGGTAATTTTTAAATGAGCAAAAGGCAGGAAATACGTCAAATAATTGATGAAAGGACATAGCCTAAATTATTCATGTCTTTCGAATTACCGCGTACTTTAGTGCGCGGATAATATAAAATAAGCTACATTAGGATAAAAATCCTGAAAATTTTTCAAAATGAAAACTAAAAAATTTTCAGGATTTTAGGTTATTGATTATCAGTTTTTAAACCACGCTTTAAAGTACGCGGTAATGTAATTAAAATAAATTTATGAATAGTCCAGGTTAACAAAAAAACTGCTTTTCAGTTTGGTTGGATGTTTTGGAAATAGCTGTCGGGATCATTGTTTAAAAAACATGTTCACCGCGATGATTGCCAGGGCAATGGCAAATATTTTTCGAAGGCTGTTTACGGGTATGTCAAGTGCAAATCTGGAGCCGATATACCCGCCAATGATAAAGGCTCCCGCGATAATCAGGGCAAATTTCAGGTTGAGTTCACCGGCTTTCCAGTAGTTGTAAGCAGCCAGGATTCCTATGGGTGGGAGCATAACTGCAAGGCTGGTTCCCTGGGCCATGTATTGCGACATACCGAGGAAAAACATCAGTGCCGGTATCATGATAACGGCGCCGCCCAAACCGACAAGCCCGCTGAATATTCCGGCTATCAGTCCGATGATGATGAGAATGATCAGGGTTGTGATGTTCATTTTGTATTGTATTTAAAAATCGAGACTCATGGAGAGGTAAAACTTGGGTTTCTTTTTGATGGTGCCGTCTTCGATGCCCCAGGCCAGATCGGCCTTGATAAAATAACCAAGCAGTTTGGTCCTTGCCCCGAAACCAACACCGCCGATCAGCGGGTCTTTTTCGTATTGTACTTTAATCCTGAGCGGGCCGCTTTCCACGTAGCGCGTGTAAAGCACGTTGTCCTCATCGTAGGGGTTCCAGCCAGTCCATGCCGTTCCCACATCTCCAAAAGCCACCACCTGAAAATTTTTAATAAACTGCGATTTGATGGGTTTGTTGAGCAGGTATCTGAAAACCGGCAATCTGAACTCGGAATTAAAAACCACAAAACTATTTCCGTTTCTGGCATTTTGGTTAAAACCGCGCATATTGGTTGCCAGCGCCTGGTAAACCCAGTTTTGTTCCGGATCTATCCGTGTTTCCTGATCGAATGTGGGTAGCATCCAGCTATCGGTACCGCCCATAAAATACAGCAGGCGTTCTGTCCCGAAATTGGTGCTTCCGGCAAACCTGTTGGCCCAGATAAACTGCCGGTGAATCCGAATGTAATTTCTGAAGTCAAATCCAACCACCATTAAATTGCGGTTGATCTGTTCGACCAACTGGTTGTATTCTCCAAATACCATAAACCTCGTACCTTCATGCAGGTTAAGCCCGAGTACTTTGGTGTCGTCGTAAATCAGTTGCAATTTTGCTCCGCCCCAGTTGAGCACCTCGTTGGGATACCTGATGGCAAATTCGTCGGGGCCGGCAAACGAATAATTTTCATTTCGGAACAAAAAAGTACCTTTCACGCGAAGCACCCGGTTTAACGGATAAGTAAGCACAAAATAGCCCTCGTTGGTTTTCTGCCGGGTAACATATGCCGAAATCACCGGCTCTTCAAGCGATCTTCGCTGGAAAATCCATTCTTTATCCAGTCGCTTTTCCAGATTGGCAAAGTTGACGAAGTATTCTTTGTTGGTGAAATCGAGGCCCAGCCTTACCCCGCCCATGATTCGGTAATTCTCCATCAGGTCGGTTAATCCGACCTTGAATGTTGGCCTCAGCCCGGGACTGCTGTAATTGGGCTGGAGGTCGAAACCGGGAATATTGCCGTTATTACTGGGATTTACCGATTGAGAATAGGGTTGGTACATCTGGTTCAGGTACGAAAAATCGATTTGCGTAACCAGCTTGTTGATGCTGTATTGGGTATAATAAATGCGTTGCTTGGGAATTAAGAACGCATCCTGCTGCCTGGCGCTGTCGGAAACCAGCGGTGATTCGGAAGATACAGCGGTTTCCTCCTGCGATCCAATCTCATAATTTCTGATATCCACAGTGCCCTGATTTTCCTGAGGTTCTTCGGCCACGCTTTCAGTTTTAATTTTTGGTTCGCGCATCACGTTCCGGAAACTTTTTCGCGTGCCGGTCTGGCCGGATATTTCGGCTTCCTTTTGCTGAAACTGATATAAAGGGAGGTCGGGTGCCGCTTCCTGCACCCGCTCATAACCTGCCAGCAACTTTTTCATGTAGCCGGTGTTGCTGAGTTCTATGGGCTCCAAATTTTCGGGTAGCAGCATATCCTGAACGAACACCCGGTCGTAAAGCTTGTCATTCATAACCCAGGTCTGGTAGCCGGACATGGGTGAAAAATGCACTTCTTTCACGTTTTTACTGTAGTTGCTAACTGCAAACGACCGGGTGAAATAGCGGTAATGGATGGTCGTGTCAACATATGCCACGGTGCTGTCCAGCTTGCCAATGTAGGAATTGTAAATACCGTTTTCATCACTCAGGAAACCAAAATATCCCTCCATGTAGGGCTGAGGCTGCTTTTCGCTGGCAAGAGGCGTTTTGGTTACCCTGCGCAGTACCGGGTCTTTAGCACCGTAGTTGTAAATGAAAAGATCGTAATATTTGTTGATCTTCCCGGGCGGAACTTGCTCCTGCCAAACCATGGTATCGCTGGTCCGGTTGGAACTGAAAATGATCCGGTTGGAATTTTGCAGAAATCTGGGGTTCAGATCATCATAAATGTCATTGGTGATTTGCTCGTAGCTTCCCGACGAAATCGTAAACTTAAAAATGTCGTTCTGCCCCTTTTGTACACCCGAAAAAAGTATTGACCGTCCATCGTTGGAATAGGAAATGTCAAGGATTTTCTCGAATCCAAAAATGTTCTGATCGGTAAATTCTTTTTCTTCGATATTGTAAAAATACAACCAGATCAGCCCTTTCTTTTCGGTAAGCATGGTCAGGATTCGTCCGGATGGATGCCAGGTAAGCAGCGGGTAGGTATAGTCGATTTTTTCGTCCAGCTTGTAGCCACCGGTTTGGATTTTTTTGATTTTTCCGGTAACCATGTCGTGCAGCCACACCTTGTATTTCCCGGTTTCGTTGGTAACGAAAGCTGCATAATCTCCGGTCGGGCTCACCTGGAATTCGCTGTAAGTCCTGTTGAGGCTGTTTCGCTTCAGCACCCTCTTGCCGGTTATCTGCAAATCGTCATCAGGCATCGATCGGCCGTCGGCAATTTTTTCCGCTTTGGTTGTGTAAAAGGCCAGCCATTCTTCGTAGAGCCTGTCCAGCGTCAATCCTAAAACGTACTGAAATCCTGTTTCGATGCTGCGGCTCACCCGGGTCATGTTGATGATACTGACAATGTTGGATTTGCCATATTTTTCCGCCACAAAGTGCCAGAACGAATGCCCGGCATCTTTCACCAGGAATTCGTCCATCACCATCCTGTTAAACTTTTTGTACCGCCCTGATTCCAGCGCGTTTACGATGCGATTGTCGATTTCTGTATTCCAGTCTTCAGCCAGGTAGGCAATGAGCCCGAGGGTGTACCATTCCGGAAAATTCTGCAGAAACGAATTCATCACCTGCGATCCGATGTTGTTACCGAAAATTGCATTCTGGAGCAGCACATGCGCGATGCCCTGCCTGATTTGCCGCTCGAAATTCACCAGGCTTCCGTCGAAGTACAGCACCACTTTGTTGCCCAGGATATGCGATATGCCGCCAATGTTGTATTCGCTTTCGGTGGTGAGCCCGATGTTGCTTTGCTTCAGGTCGTTGAGATTGTTGAAAATAATAAACTGGATTTTGCCCTCGAGGTAGGTGTCCAGATCGTCCTCGTATCTGTTGAGTTGTTCTTCGGCATACCTTGCGGTGTAAACGGCGAGTTCTTTTCCGTTCAGATAAAAATAGGTATCAAACCTGTCGAAACGGTAGTAGGTCCAAAGGAAATCGTCGAATTGTACCCGGCTGCGTCCAAACTCCATCTGGTAGCCATTGTAAAACTGGGCCATGGCAAACGAAGGCAAAGCCATCAACGCTGTAAGCGTGGCTAAACGAAGTGCTCTTATGCATGTTTTGTACGTAAAATTCGTCCCCATAAGCCTCGAAAGGATTGATGCAGTGCGATATAAAAAATCATAATTTTAACGATTTGGCGGTAACCTGAATTTCGCATTCTGCAAATAATCATAACTTTGTTGTAGTTAAATTATTTTACCTGCAAACGCACTTTATCCTGATATAATCCTGAATGTTGGTTGCATCATTATTTCATCAGTCAATCCGAACATTTCAGGTTTATTAATCACAAGCTCAGGATAATAACCATTAACAATAAAATTTGATCATGAGATGATAAAAATCGAACGTTTTGTTTTTAACCCTTTCCAGGAAAACACCTATGTGCTTTACGATGAAACCGGAAAATGTGTAATTGTCGATCCCGGGTGCTACGAGCAGGAGGAGGGACAGGCCCTTGTTCGTTTTATTGATGAAAATAAACTAAAACCTGAGGCACAAATCTTCACCCATACCCATATCGATCATATTCTTGGGATTTCTTTTGTACGTAAGCAATACAACCTCAAGCCCATCATGCATCGCGATGCTGTGCAGTTTCTTAAAAATGCCAAACAGCAGGGTGCGATGTTTGGCATTGAAATGAACGAAATTGTGGAACCGGAAGAATTTCTGGAAGAGGGCGATAAGGTTGAGTTTGGAAATAGCGCACTTGAAGTATTGCATACTCCGGGGCATGTTGACGGCCATCTGACTTTTGTAAACCGCGAACAGGAATTTGCCTTCGTGGGCGATGTACTGTTCCGCGACAGTATTGGGCGAACAGATTTACCTTCCGGGGATTTTGATATTCTTGCCCATCATATCCGCACCAAGATTTACGCTTTGGGCGGAGATTTCACAATCTACCCCGGACATGGGCCGGAAACCACGGTACGATATGAAATTCTGAACAATCCTTTTGTAAGTGGAAGCTAATGTCGTGATTTCATTTCCTGAAATTGTGACCTTGATTTATCAATTGTTTTTCACAGGACAATATCGTTTAAAAATGGAAGTTAAAATCTATCCGGAAACGGAAGGTAATTTATTTCCATATCTTATTGATTGTGATAACAACCAGAGCGAAGATTGACCAAAATTTTGTACCTTTGCGCGTTTTAAAACTAAATCGGCATAAAAATGAATAAAGCAAAAGTACTGTACGTAATGCAGGAAATTACTCCCTACCTTAAGGAGAATCACATCAGTCATATCGGACGTCATTTACCGCAAGGAATCCAGGAAAGGGGGAGGGAGATCAGGACATTTATGCCCAGGTATGGGAACATCAATGAACGCAGAAATCAGTTACACGAAGTCATTCGGCTTTCAGGTATGAACCTCATTATTGATGATGCCGACCACCCGCTAATCATCAAGGTTGCCTCCATCCAGCAAGCCAGGATGCAGGTTTATTTCATCGATAACGAAGACTATTTTCACCGTAAGGCGCTTTACCGCGACAAGAGCGGTAAATTCTTCGAGGACAACGACGAGCGTATGATCTTTTTTGCCCGCGGTGTTATAGAAACTGTGAGAAAGTTGGGATGGCCGCCTGATATTATTCATTGTCACGGCTGGTTCACCAGTTTGCTTCCGCTATACATCAAAACAGCTTTTAAGGATAATCCGCTTTTTTCTGATGCCAAGGTTGTGTTTTCAGCATACGAAAATGCCTTTGAAGAATCAATGGATGAAGGCATGCTTAAAAAGCTCAAATTTGATAAAATTAAAGAATCCGAACTGAAAAATTATAAGGAAACAAACTACAAAGGGCTGATCAAAGGCGCCATGGATTATTCTGACGCCATCATCATGGGAAGCGAAGAAATGGATCCGGATTTGACAAAATATGCCAAATCGAAAAAGGTTCCCATGCTGGATTACAAAGATCAGGACACCTATATTGAAGCTTACAACAACTTTTACAATGAGCTTCTGAAAGATTTGGAAGACTAAACCTCTACTAAAATCAATTTATGCCACAAAACCGTCTGCAGCTTTTTGCAGCATTGCTATTGTTCATATTTCTGGGTTCAGCCTGCGAAAACGACCCGGATGAAATAGGGGTCGGCATTCAGCCCGACACCGACAGGCTAAGCATTTTCACTACCGACACTTTCACCATCAATTCCTATTCAGTTTTTGTGGATTCGGTAAGAACCGATGAAACAAGCCGAACAATGCTGGGTAGCTATTTTGACCCCGTGTTTGGCGTTTCCACATCATCTTTGGCTTTGCAACTTCACCTCTCGTCAACCTCAGTTGAGTTGGGTGATTCGCCTGTGCTCGATTCTATGGTGATGACCCTGGATTACGCTTCAGTGGCACTTCAGGGAAATGAGCAAATGTATGCTTACGGAGATACCACAACCCCACAAACGTTTAGGATTTATGAGCTTGACGAGGATATTTACCTCGACAGTGTGTACTATTCCAATTATGAGGTCGCACGTAAAAGCGAAGAGATCGGAAGTATTAACTTTGAGCCGCGCCCAACCGACAGCGTGATGGTTGATACCAGTAAATTAGAAGCTTTTCTCCGCATTAAAATGGAAGACTCCTTTGTACAAAAATTCAGGGATGCATCAGAAAATGATTTTGCATCGCTGGATGATTTCCTTGATTTTCTCAAAGGAATTTATATTCAGCCCGATGATGTATCGACAGGGGGTGCAATTTTATTTTTCAACCTTGGATCTGTAAACTCCAGGTTGACTCTGTATTATAGCAATGCGGATGAGGACCTGCTGGAGTATTATTTCCCGATTGCCAGCAGTAGTGCGCGTTTTATGCATTTTACCCACAATTATGATTTAGCTGCTCCTGAATTCATCAACCAGCTTAATGGCGATACAACGCTTGGAATTCTGCAAATCACGATGGTTTATGTGCAGCCATAGTTGAAATAATTTTATTTTAAGAATTTGAACAATTTGGATGATATTGCATTAAATGAAGCACGGCTAATAGTTGAGAACAAGGATAAGGGTTCAGCATTTCGTCCGGTAGAAGAGATTGCGCTATTTTACTACTCTGATGATGATAAAATATCGATTGTAACTGATCAGCTTGAAGGGACGGAATATTTTGGAGGTTTTTATGATGAAAGCTCCGGCAGAACGGAATTCAGATTAACGCAGCAATTACAACGTACACTTACTAACGATACTATTTCCCCAAGGTTTTATTTGGGTGTCTCAGGGGCTTCTATTTTACCAAACCGAATGATATGTAACGGATCTGATCCTTTTCCGGATGGTTCCGGAAGACTGAAACTGGAGTTGATATTTTCGAAATTAAACAACCAATAATTTAAAATAAAAATGTGCGGTATTGTAGGATATGTAGGCTCTAAAGAAGCGTACCCCATACTTATTAAAGGCCTCAAAAGATTGGAGTACCGTGGCTACGACAGCGCGGGAATTGCAATTATAAACGGCAACATTAACCTATATAAAACCAAGGGTAAAGTAGCCGATCTTGAGGAATTTGTTAAAACAAAAAACAAATCGGGAACCACGGGAATTGCCCATACACGTTGGGCTACCCACGGCGAGCCAAACAACATTAATGCCCACCCACATTATTCCGAATCCGGTGAACTCGCCATGATTCACAACGGCATCATCGAAAATTATGATGTCCTGAAAGAAGAACTGGAAAAGTCAGGTGTAACATTCAAGAGCAATACCGATACAGAGGTATTGATCCAGTTGATCGAATACATCAAAAATGCGGAGAAAGTTGATCTGGTTACGGCCGTGCAACTTGCCATCAGCCAGGTGGTGGGAGCATATGCCATTGTGTTGGTTTCGAAAGAAGAACCTGACGTACTGATAGCCGCCCGGAAAGGTAGCCCTTTGGTGGTTGGGATTGGTGATGGTGAATTTTATCTCGCTTCGGATGCCTCGCCCATTGTAGAATATACGCGCGATGTAGTTTTTGTTGATGATGAAGAGATCGCCATTATGAAACCGGGTGAGAAGCTCGATATCCGGACCATCAAAAACCAAAAGAAAACACCATTTGTCGAGCAGCTCGAGCTGGACCTGAATACGCTCGAAAAAGGCGGCTTTAAGCACTTCATGCTCAAAGAAATTTACGAGCAGCCAAAATCGATACGCGACAGCATCCGCGGACGCGTAAACATTGGTTTCGATACCATATCGATGGCTGGCATCATCGATTTTCAGGATCGCATCCTTCAGGCTGAACGCATTATATTTCTGGCCGCCGGAACATCATGGCACGCATCCATTGTAGGCGAATACCTGATTGAGGAGCTTGCCAGGATTCCGGTTGAGGTGGAGTATGCTTCTGAATTCAGGTATCGGAACCCGATCATTAAAGAAACCGATGTTGTAATTTCCATTTCCCAGTCAGGCGAAACAGCCGATACCCTCGCTGCCATAAGGCTTGCAAAAGAAAAGGGTGCATTTATTTTTAGCATTTGCAATGTGGTTGGTTCTTCGATTGCAAGAGCATCTCATGCAGGAGCTTACACACATGCAGGCCCGGAAATCGGGGTTGCATCTACCAAAGCATTCACCTCGCAGGTTACGGTCCTGGTACTGATGGCACTTTTCCTTGCCCGTAAAAAGGGTACGATCTCAACACCAAGATTTCAGGAGTTGCTTACCGAACTGGACAGGATTCCTGCCAAAGTTGAGGAAACCCTTAAGTTGAACGATCAGATTGAGCAAATGGCAAAAGTTTTCACCTATTCAAGAAACTTCCTGTACCTCGGCAGGGGATTTAATTTTCCGGTTGCCCTCGAAGGTGCCCTAAAGCTCAAAGAGATTTCATATATTCATGCTGAAGGTTACCCTGCCGCAGAAATGAAACACGGCCCCATTGCACTGATCGACAAGAAAATGCCCGTGGTGGTCATTTCACCAACATCGGCAATTTACGATAAAGTGGTGTCGAATATTCAGGAAATTAAGGCCCGCAAAGGAAAGGTAATCGCTGTGGTTTCCAAAGGCGATAAAACTGTAGCACGCCTTGCTGACTATTTGCTGGAAATTCCTGAAACTGAAGAACTGTTGTCACCATTGCTGGCTGTCATTCCATTGCAATTGCTTTCATATCATATCGCCGATATGCGGGATTGCGAAATTGACCAGCCCCGGAACCTTGCCAAATCTGTAACTGTAGAATAAATTCAACGAAATACGATGAACAAAAAAAAGGGCATCCAATCTGGATGCCCTTTTTCGTTTGCGTTGTTTTTGGTTAACCCTGACATAAATAACTTAAAATCAACTATTTTAGTTATTTATCGTCATTATTCATCATTTTGTGATGAATAATTTGGGTTAATAAACCATTAAACGATTATCTTCGATATCTGCTTTGTCTTTCAATGCCTCAATATAGGAATTGCCCATAAACTGTGAGGTGAATTTCCTTTCCACCATTCCTGCGTTAGCAGTGTAATCAGCCTGGTCTTCCGGTCGCTTGATATCATCTGCTATGATAACAAAAACTGCGTTATTCCCTTTTATCGGGCCGGAACTAACACCGGGCTCAAGGGTAAAAATCTTACCAATCAGTTCATATTCGCTTCCAAAACCCGGAAGGTTTCTGGAGGTGAAACTGATGGTTGCTGTATCCACTGCTTGCTCAAGATTATCGGCAATTTCATACAGGTCGGTTGTCCCGAAATTGTTGATCCTTTCCTCAAGTATCTCCCCTTTTTTCTCATTTACCACAAGCGGCCTGATTTGTTCTTTAACATCTTCAAATGGCGTTAATCCTTCCTCACGAATTTGTTTAAGAACGGCAACCACGTATTTATTTTCATCTTCAATTACCGGAGAAACGTCACCAACACTTGTATTTGTAGAGAATGCCCAACGAATGAGCTGACGGCTGTTTTGCAGGCCTGCCAGACGGTTTGCCATTGCTGTAAGGTTATCGGAAGAACGTTTGTTCAACCCCTGATTTACAATTGCAGTGTCGAATTTTGCGAGGGTGTTGTTAGTACCTGCAAAAACACTTGCCTCGAGATATTTTTCCTGGAAAGTCTCGTTACTGGGCTCGATGGCACGTGTGATGGTTGCAACCTGTACTTTTTCTACCGGATCGGTTTTCTCGCTGACCTTGATGATATGGAATCCAAGCGTTGTTTCTATTTTTTCAACCGTTCCTGTTTTCATGGTGTATCCATTATCAAAATAGGGTCCAAAACCTGATGTTCCGTCAATCACCCAACCCATATCACCTTTATCTTCGGCTGCGCTGGGGAAATCAGAAAATTCAGTGGCAAGCTCTTCAAATTTTGAAGGATCCTTGTCGAGAACAACTTTCAGGCTGTCGATCAACTGTTCTGCCTCAGCCCTTGGCCTGTCAGTAAGGCCCTGTGCTGCCGGAGCATTTGCGTAGGTGATGAGTAACTGGCTCATTTTGAGTGAGTCAGGACGTTCCTCGCGATCCATCAGCTTTGAAATATAATAGATTTCATTTTCGATGTACGGGCCTACCATAGTGCCAATGGGAGACGTAAACATATCTTCTGCAATACGGGCCGGAAGTTCAGCTTGTTTTTTATAGGTGCTGTCGTAATCCTCATCCGAAACCGAATTTATAAACACTTCAACATCTTCGATATCCTTAAATTCATTGTAAAAGCCGTTCACCATATTTGCAATGTCTTCGCGGTCTTTGGCCGAAGGCTGCACGTCAAAAATCACATAATCGATGGCACGGTTTTCATCCTGTTCGTAACGAAATTGGTTATCGTTGTAATAATTCCGAAGTTCGGTGTCATCAACCTCAACCAGCGAATCTGCTACCGAAGCAAAACGTGCCGCAACATAGCGAATGTCGGCTGTGGAATTTTTTTGGATGTAATCCAGTTTGGCAAATTGTTCAGGAACGAAATATCCTTTGGAGATCAGGTTTCTGAATTTGGCTTTTTTGCGATCTTTCTTTACCAGAGATTCCAGATTGAGATACCGGCGCTTCATATCCGGATTTTGATTGTCGAGATTCTGAAGAAAATTCCGCAACATTTCCGGGTCGAAAGCACCCGAATTCGGGTTTGTAAACGATTGCTTAACAAACTGATGGGGGTCTTCCCCAAGTATCTGGTCCGAAAGTTCCTCCGAAGTTACAGTTAACCCAATTTCTTCGAGTTCTTTTTCAAGCAGGATGTCTTCAATCATTTCGTTCCAGACGGCCTGCCTGATCTGAAAAATATCCTGAGGTGAAAGTTTGTCGGTTTGACGCTGGTTTTTGGTAGCTTCTATCCGTTCATCAACTTGGGTTTCGAAATCGATGATTGAAATTTCTGTTCCGTCAACCGAGCCAACATTTTGGCTTGGCCGGCTGGCCGAGGGCTTCAAAAAGTCTCCAAGTACGAAAGCTGCAAGGGCAATCCCAACTATTACAATAAGTAATCCCGAATGTTTTCTAATTTGTCCAATTACTGCCATTTTGATGCATTTTTTTAAAAGTGGGTGCAAAAATACAATAGATAATTTAACAGGAAAGTTTTTTTTATCTTATTCGCTTAAAATCATTTAAACTGATGCGATTACATGCTTTTGGGTTGTAAAAAGTATTTATAATTTTTACACAAAATGGCAGGAAATGGAACGGGGCAGTTATTTTTCGATGGTTAACCGCACCTTGTCGATCCTTGTTTCGCTGGCTTCCAGAATTTCAACCACCAAACCCTTAAGTATGATGGTTTCCTTGAGGGACGGAATACTTTGATGATGGTGTATGATCAGGCCGGCAAGGGTTTCGTACTCTTCCGATTCGGGAAGATCGAGCTGATAGTTTTCATTGAGGTAATCAATTTCGAGGCGGGCGGAGAAAATAAATTCGTTTTCGTTGATTTGTTTTTCGGTGAGGTCTTCAAAATCAAACTCATCGTCGATTTCACCAAAAATTTCCTCAATCACGTCCTCCATCGTCACAATGCCCGAAGTTCCGCCAAACTCATCCACAACCACTGCAATGCTTTTGTTTTGTGCAATAAACATCGAAAGCACCTCATTGGCGAGCATGGTTTCGGGCGCCACGATGATGGGTCTGAAAATGGATTTAACATTTTTCGGGCTTTTAAAAATATCGGCTGCATGGGCATAGCCTGTGATATTATCGATCGAGTCGCGGAAAATCGGGATTTTCGAATGGCCTGAACGGATGAACGCTTCCCTGAGGTTTTCAACCGAATCGTTTTCTTCGATGGCCACAATTTCGGTTCTTGGGATCATGCATTCACGCAGCTTGACCTTCCTGAAATCGATGGCATTCTGAAACATCTGGATTTCCTGATTTACGTCTTCGTGCCGGGAGTAATCGGGTGAAAACTCCTTGAGATAATTGTCGAGGTCAACCACGCTGAAAACCAGGTGGTCGCGTGTAAATTTAATTTTAATGAATCGTTTCAGGATATGTTCTGAGAGGCCGATGTAAAGATAGATCAGCGGGTAGAACACGTAGAAAAAAAAGGCTGCAGGTACGGCAAATAATTTGAGGATATTGTTTGAATTGATCCTGAAAAAAATCTTGGGTAAAAACTCGGCAACCACCAGCACAAGCAGGGTAGCGACAAGCGTTTGAATCAGAAGCTGCAGGGTTTCGGTTTGCACGGCGGGCAGTAGCTGATGGATTGCTGGATCCAGTACCCTGGCCATGGCAATACCGTAAATGACCAGAGCCACATTGTTGCCCAGCAAAAGTGCCCCAATGAAACGGGATGGGGTTCGGTTAAACCGGGATATTATTCTGGCAGCCAGGTTACCCTTATTTTTTTCCACTTCAATTTTCAGGCGGTTGGAACTAACAAAAGCAATTTCCATCCCGGAAAACAATGCAGACATCAAGAGGCTTATAACGATGATAATCAAATCGGTCATTAAGGACACCTATTTATATTTTGCAAAACTAAAACAAAATAAACATGCAAATGGATCCAACATTTTAGTTTTCTTCTTCCTCGAAAAGAAACTCACCCCTTGGATTGATCAGCTTCCATGTGCTCAGTTTTTCATCTGCATCAAAGCCATCGCCGTAAAGCACCCCATCGGGGGTGGTTCGTTTCACAAAAACTTCGGAATAGATTTTCTTGATGCGTTGATCCCAGATTACATGTTCAGTATTGAGGACTTCATTTTTATCGTGATTGGTTATGACCACATCGTCCTTTACTTCCATTCTTTTTTCTTCTTCCCAGTTTATGCCATAATTGGCCGTCAATTCCGATTTAACGTTCATGGCAGAGTCGTAAAAAAACAGGTGCAGGCCATCCGGGAATTCAATGTAAGGATTTTCGTTCAGATATCTGTTGAGCAGTGGAGAAACGAGTTTAATCATTACACGCCCGGAATCGCTGTAAATCAGCTCAACTTCCTTTGCCGTTTCGCTGGGCGTGGATTCGTCAACCGTTAGCGACGAAATGGTTTCCATATCGTTTTTACATGCAAAAAGCATTGTTGCTATCAATGCTGCAACAATGCTTCTGCTTCGTATTTTTGAAAATAGATCTGATTTAACCATCAGGTTATCAATAAAAATGAACCTACTTCAGGGCTCTTACTTTGGTGGTTTCGTTTATCCAGCATTCCACCTTGTATGAATCCCCTTCGGCAAGGTCGTAAAAGAATATTGTTTCGCTGGTGGGGTATTGTTTCGAATAGATATTGATTCGGCTGTTTGCAATATCTTCAACTGACGGATCGGCATTTTTAGCCTGGATATACTTGTCAACTGCTGCCCAGTAGGCCACTTTCCTGGTCAGGTCGTTATCACCGCAATCGCTGGCACTCGATGCGTACATATCACCAATTAGTATCAGTGCATTTCCATCTTCAGGCCTCAGATCAAGAACGTTACGGGCATACGACCGGGCTTTTGTATAGTTCTTTTTGTGGTTGTAAACATTTGCCAGGATCAGGAAGACGTCGGCCTTTTTGTCTTCATCTTCCATTTCGAGTGCATCTTCAAGATATGGAATGGTTTCGTCGTATTTGTTCTTTTTAATCAGCATTTTGGCGATCATAAAACTGGAGTTTGGCGATGGTTCCAGTTCGTTGAGTTTAACCGAAGTTTCGAAAAACAGTTCTGATTCTGTACAATCTTTTTTGTCGAGCATGCTGGTGATCTTTTTCAGCAGTTCTAAATCTTCCGGCGATTCAGCGAATTTTTCCTGGAATGCAGGGATGAGATCTTCGCATGTGGCGTAGGGCTCAAACGAAAGTTCGATATTACCTTTTACATTTTCCCATGCCGAAAGTTTTGAATCATTTTTATATTTTTCAACGTTGTGGTCGATGATATCCATCAGCTGATAATAGGTATCCACCATGTCAGCCTTATTCAGTTTTTCGGCATCTACCATTTTAAGTACGGTCCTGAAATAGTAAACCAGCACGAATGATTCGGATTTGTCTCCCCGCAGTTCAACTGATTTTTTGAAAATGTGGTAGGCTTTTTCGTATTCTTCAGGCATGTATTTTAACAGATCGGAGGCTTTTCGTCCGAGCACATATCCTTCCCTGCCGAAGTATTTTATACGCTGGTCGTAGATCATCATCAGCGTATCAACATATTTTGCCTTAGCTTCTTCAGAGCCGGCTTTTTTCATGAAGTATTCAACCATGTTTGCACCATCGATGTAAGCATTTTGAGATGCTTCTGGGCAATTGTTAAATACCCAGCGCCAGTGTCCGATAGCATCGTAAACTGACGGGCTTTTGTAGCCACTGGATTTCCATTGCTTATAAAATTCGCGGTAAAGCGACAGTTTCATGATGCATTGGGCGCTGTCCTTACCATATTTGCCATACTCCTGGGGAATGAACATTTCCTTTTTAAGCAAATTACCGGTTTTATGGCTTGATCCTGAAGCATAGGCGCTTCCAATCATGATCACAAAGGCTATCAAACCGAATAACGCTTTTTTCAGATTAGTTTTCATTGTTGATGTTTTTTATTCAAAAGATAAAAGTAATGATTATTTCTAATTAGTTATATTTATTTTTTACAAACCAACGCTCCCAAACTGAAATTCCGAGTGTTACCCGCAGGTAATTATTCTGGATGAGTCCGGATGCCGTTGTACCCCTACGACCCATTTCGATCGCGACATTAAAAGTAGAAAAAGAACGCGGTATTGGCAAACCCAATCCAAAAGTTATTCCAAACTCGTTAATTTGGGTGTCGCGAATATTAAGGTATGTTTTGTTAAAACGAAACCCAAGCCTGTATTTCACTCTTTTCCAGTAGCTTGCTGTGATACTGGTAACGGGTGTAAACTCACCGCCAATATTAAATTGCATGGTGTTTTGCAAAGAATCGCTTCTGCCAAATGCTTTAAATTCGCTCCAGTTTTGCCAGGAATAATCTGCTCCGAATAACCACCGATCAGTTTTTTTCAGTGTAAACCCAAAGCCGTATTTATCGGGTATGTCGATTGTTCCTTCATTTTCGATGCGGCTGGATATGGTATCCCTGAATGATTCCACGCCGAGGCTTGTTGGGAAAAATGAACGGGCAAGGTAATTTTCAACCGCACTTACTGATTGTTTCGGTGCATAAACAGCACCAAGACCCAGGGTAAGATCATTCCCAAACTCATGGTGGTATTGCATGCCATACTCGAAATAGAGGTCGCCCACTTCAATGTAATTGTCAACACGCGTATTCAGATACCCGATAGAATCAGGGAAAAAGATGATACGCGCCCGGTCGGATTTCCCGAACATGTACGACATCTTTGCTCCGATGGAGAAGTTTTTAAAGGGTTCGATGGAAGCGTTTCCGTAAAATTCATTCAAACCACCGGATCCTTCATACCGGAATTCTGTCGATCCGATACCTTCCAAAACTTCTCTCGCTGCAATATTGTAACCCACATTGCTGTAGGGTGTTAACCCGATGGTGGTTTTGAGCCATTTGGTAATCGGGAAACCAAAAAGGAGGTAACCCATTGTGGCATAATTACTTGTGGCATCCAGATCGTCGGTCTGCAACGATCCGGTACTCCCGATTATACCTCCGGAAAAAATGAATGAAAGCGAGTCGAAAGCGAAATTTGCTGCAGGATTGTATGGGTTAATGTACCGGTTGCTGGCAACGGCCATGGAGATGCCACCCATTGAATACTGATAGGCATTGCGCCTTACTGAAAGGTCTCCAACGCCATACCTTGAGTAGGGTGAGTTGATTGCGATTTGGGTTGAGCCCGAAAAGGCAACAAGAAAAAATAAAACCGTAAGAAAAAAATTCCTGGTTGCGCGTTTATTGCTGTCTGACATTAAAATTTAGAATTTCATTCAACCCTTTAAGTACCAAATTTGGGGTTGCAAAGATGTTACTTTTTAGTTTCTTGGCAAAAAAATTCATGTCACCTCCGGTGATCATGACCTTTAACCCGTCATTGCTATTTTGGTATTGCGTAATGATACCGTTAATCTCAGCTACTATTCCATTCAGCACTCCTGACAGGATTGATTCTTCGGTAGTTGCTCCTGACAACACCTCAAAATTTTGGTGCTTAACTAACGGAAGCCTTTGGGTAAAAGTATGCAGTGCATTTAAGCGCATGTTTATTCCCGGCGAAATCCCACCGCCGTGGTATTTTCCCGATGCATCCACAAAATCAAATGTAACACAGGTACCTGCATCGATT
>JAGYLT010000399.1 GCA_018400545.1 Bacteroidales bacterium | reverse complement strand
CTCACAACCCATCTCTCAATACGCCCGTTCATCCCGCTTTTCCACGTAATTAATAAATGCTCTGTTCACCACCATATTTCCGCCCGGGGTGGGGTAGTTGCCGGTGAAATACCAGTCGCCTTTATGATCAGGCAGCGCAGCATGCAGGTCCTCAATGGTTTGATAAATGATCTCGACTCTGGCGTTGGTGTATTTTGGGGTGACGATCTCGGCAATCCTGGTGCTGATTTGCTGTGGTGTGAGCGGCTTATAAATTTCCTTAACATGGTTCACTATCTGCTCTTTGGGAAGGTCCTGCTGTTCTTTCGACTTTTTATAAACCTCGTTGATGATGTGTTCCTGCCCTGTACTTTTCAGCAGGTCGATGGCAGCGCGGAAAGCCACAAAATCGCCAATCTTGGCCATATCGATGCCGTAACAATCGGGGTAGCGAATTTGCGGAGCTGAGGAGGCCACCACTATTTTTTTCGGGCCAAGCCGGTCGAGTATGCGGATGATGCTCTGCTTAAGGGTGGTGCCCCGCACAATGGAATCGTCGATCACCACAAGATTGTCGATGCCCTCACGGATTACGCCATAGGTAATGTCATAAACATGCCCTACCAGATCGTTGCGGCCGCTGTCCTTGCTTATAAATGTCCGGAGTTTGATATCCTTTACGGCGATGTCTTCAACGCGGGGAGAAAAAGAGAGGATTTTGGATAGTTTTTCCGGTGTTGCATTCTTGCCAAGCTCCATAATCCGGTCGGATTTGATCTGGTTACAAAAGGCATGAACCTCTTCGATCAACCCTTTAAAAGCAACGGTGGCCGTGTTTGGAATGTAAGAAAAAACGGTGTTGTCGATGTCGTGGTTTATGGATTGCAGCACCGACGGCGTGAGCAATTTGCCGAGTTGTTTTCGCTCTTTATAGATGTCTTTGTCGGTACCCCTGGAAAAGTAGATGCGCTCGAAGGAACAGGCCTTCATCTCCCGTTTTTCAGTAAAAGCAGTTTCGCTGATACGTCCGTCTTGTTTGATGATGAGTACATGGCCCGGTTTCAGTTCCCGAACTTCTTCGGCTTTGATGTTAAACGTGGTTTGCAGCACCGGCCGTTCGGAAGCAGCCACGGCAATTTCATCATCGGTGTAGTAAAATGCCGGACGAATCCCTGACGGATCACGCATCACGAAAGCGTCGCCATGGCCCAGCATGCCGGCGATGGCATAGCCGCCGTCCCAGCCGCGTGCCGACTTTTTCAGGATTTTTCCGATATCCAGGTCTTTGGCAATCTTCTCCGAAATCTCCCTTTTTACAAAACCCTGCTTTTTATATTTCTGATAAAGCAGCTCGTTTTCTTCATCCAAAAAGTGACCGATACGTTCCAGTATGGTTATCGTATCTGTGGTTTGGATGGGAAACTGGCCAAGGTCCACCAGCTTGTTAAAAAGCTCCACCACGTTGGTCATGTTGAAGTTTCCGGCCAATACCAGGTTCCGGGTAATCCAGTTGTTTTCGCGCAGCACCGGGTGGAGGTTTTCCACGCCGTGACCGCCAAAGGTTCCATATCGCAAATGCCCCAGGAAAACCTCACCGGTAAAGTCCAGGTTTTTTTTCAGCCAGTTTACATCGCGCAACAAATCCGGGCGTGATTGTTCCAGCTCATGAAAGCGGGAATACACATGCTTGAAAATGTCAACGATGGGTGTGGAACTGTCGGAACGGGAGCGGCTGATGTATTTCACGCCGGGCTCAATATCCAGCTTGATGTTTGCGATGCCTGCGCCATCCTGCCCGCGATTGTGTTGTTTTTGCATCATCAGATGCATTTTGTTGAGGGCGTAAAAGCTGGTGCCGTATTTCGATGCGTAATGCTCGATGGGTTTGAGCAGCCGCATCATGGCAATGCCGCATTCGTGCTTGATCAGTTCACTCATGGTTAGCCGGATATCAATCTTTAAGTATAAAAATGAAGGTGCAAAAGTAATAATTATGGGGATGCGGGGTGTATTCCTTTAAACCTGACAGCCCCGATAGCCATCGGGGAAGACCTGTCAGGTTTCATCCGATAGCTGTAAAACCTGTCAGGAAATTATTTAGTTTAATGGTTTTATTTTCAATACCATAAAACATGATTGCCGGTGAAATTTAACGCTTGTTAACACTACAAGTAGTTTTTAATCGTATTTTTGCGTCAAAGTCTGCTACGCATGAACGTTGGCTTCAGGCCATTGAATGGTAAGCCCCATTCTTAGTGCGATGGTGGGCTTAATTTGTTTCTGGTGCTTAATGGGTTATTTTTTCCGTAGTAATTAGGCCAGCATTTTTTCCCTGATTCATCAAGAAAACGGTGATACAATTTTAAAGCTGATTTCTTTTTTTCCATTATGAAAAAAGACTGTAGATTTCTATCGAATACAAAAATTCAAATTTAAATAAACTTTGCATAGGCAGAAACAGAATGTGGGTATATATGGTTTTGGAGATGAAAAACCTGACAGGTGGATTGTAAAATTTGAAATCCGTTTTTGCGTAC
>JAGYLT010000398.1 GCA_018400545.1 Bacteroidales bacterium | reverse complement strand
TACCGATAAAGCCGGGTTTGAAAATAGCGGTGATTTGATCAGAATATCTGTTATCCCGGCAATTCCAAAGCTCAGCAATGTTCCGGCAAGGATATATTCATTTTTTCCTGGAAGGTGAAACGAGAAAGGTTTAAAAAAATGCACTGAAAATTGAGCGGAATTCTAAAGATCTTTCTTGTTGAGGTAAATGTGGATCAGGCCGATGAAAAGGGCCAGATAAAACAAACATATGCCGATATCCGCTACGGAAGCACTCGACTGGATAAATTCCATTTCCTCAAGGTTGAATTCATCCGTTCTGACCTGTAACAAAGATGTGTTGACACCTTTAATAATTCCATTCATTGCATTCAGCGGCAGGAATTTGTCGAACTTTTCAGGTGTGTAATACTGAACGATCAATTCGATGAAAATGTAGGAAAGCAGCGTGATGATGGCGAAACCGGTTTTCCGGATCAGGATGCCGATCAGGAGTGCAAAGGTGAGGTAGGTAAACGTTTCGATGAAATAGTAAAACAGCCAGTGGATTCTGCTCAGAATGGCGCTGGTATCGCTGCTCGCCGAAAACCTGAATCCCAGATAAAGTCCTGAAACCAGCAAGGCCAGTGTTGCAATAAGCGACAACAGAAAAACCACGCTGAGTTTTCCCAGCATGAACTGGGTGCGGCTGAGGCCGGCCAGGATATTTGACCTTACGGTATTGTAAGAAAATTCATTCGAGATAAAAACCAGCATCAACAGGGCAAGGAAAATCTTGATAAATCCACGCATTCCGACTACAAATGAAATATTTTGCCAGATGTCGGTGAAGTTGAATGCAATGGCTTTAAACGCTTTTATTGGTGCAGTTTCACTGGTTTGTGAAGCGATATAGTCCAGAAATTCCGGCAGCCCGAAAATGATCGAAAACAGGATCACAAGATATAATCCCACCATGATCCAGAAAGCCCTGTAGCTTTTGAGTTTCAACCATTCTATTTTTAGCAGCCTCAGCATTATTCCATCAGGAGTTTCAGAACCTCTTTTTCCAGGCTTTTCTTCCTGAGGTTCAGGTGCGACAATACAATTCCCTTCTCAATCAGTATTTCGTTTATTTCGGCTGTGGTAAACCCGGGCGTGGCCTGAACCAAGAGCTGGTTACCTTCTCTTTTGATCTCCCCGATATCTTCGATTTCCTGCAGAGCCGACAATAACAATTCTAAGTTTTGTGAGGACAGTTCGATGATGTCCGATTCTTTGGATAATTCATTAATGCTGCCCGAAAATAGTTTTTCCCCTTTGCGAAGCACTGCTACGTGCGAACAGGTTTTTTGTACTTCATCCAGCAGGTGGCTGGCCAGGATTACTGTTTTCCCCTCGCCGGCAATTCGGATGATCAGGTCCCTGATTTCGGCAATTCCCTGTGGGTCCAGGCCATTGGTGGGTTCGTCAAAAATCAGCACCTCCGGGTCGCCGATCATGGCCGATGCGATGGCCATGCGCTGCTTCATCCCCATCGAATAGTTTTTAAACTTATCCCTGCGCCTGTCGTAAAGCCCAACCGTTTTCAGTACTTCTTTGATGTCTTTATAAGGTTTTTGCTTGATAGATGCACTAATGCGCAGGTTGTTGATGGCGGAAAGGTATGGATAAAAATGCGGGTTCTCAAGTGTGGCTCCAATGCGCTGGCGCGATTTGTACGAAGGCTCCTTTTCGAACCATTTGAAAGATCCCCTGGTGGCTTTGATGATGTCCATAATAATAGCCAGCGTAGTGGTTTTGCCACTGCCGTTTGGCCCCAGGATGCCAAAAACATTGCCCTGTTCAATGGTCAGGTCAAGGTTGTTGATGGCCCGCAAGCTGCCATACTTTTTGGTAAGCCCCGATATGGATAGTATTTCTGACAAAGGTTTCTGGCTTCAGGTATTTATTTTCCGTATTTGGTGAATAATTCCTCCAGGACCTCCTCGGTCAATTCATGGCCGCGAAGGAACGGGAAGCCCTGCCATCTTACGATGCCATCAGGATCGATAACCACAACATGCGGTATGCCCGAAACCTGGTAGGCTGACTTTGTTCGTTTTTTGGTGTCGATGGCGCTGTAATATTTCATCACCGGCTCTTTCATCCTGAGCACCTTTTCTTCGGTTTCATCGGATAACCCGATCACCACCATCTGATCTTTATATTTTTCGGCCCATGAATTTACTTTAGGGATGGCACGTTTGCATGGTCCGCACCAGGTTGCCCAAAAGTCGATCATTACGAATTTACCTTTGGTATCCGGCTCCTCGCTAAGCCATTTTTCAATCATCAGTTCCGGTGCTTTTTGATGGTAAAAGGATTTGCCATACATTTTTTTGTTTGGCGTTACATCCTGAGCCATCAATGAAGAGGTTCCCGAAAATACAAATAAGCCGAGCAAAGCTGCGGTAAAAAAGTTTCTGAGTGTTTTATTCATTTTATAACGATTTTAAATTTCACAGGGCGCAAAAATAGACATTCGAACCAACCAGCCCAATAAATTTTTATTTGTGATATTTTTGCCGCA
>JAGYLT010000397.1 GCA_018400545.1 Bacteroidales bacterium | reverse complement strand
GGTTTAAGGATGGGGCGTTCCTTTTTCTCAAGCGCCTGTTCCCGATTCAGGATTTTTACTGCGCCAAGTTTTTTAAGGAAATCATGGGCGCTTTCCTTTCCGGTAACAGCAGCAACGGTGTAACCCAGTTTGGAGAGGATGGAAACGGCCATGCTGCCCACACCGCCGGTGGCTCCGGTAACCAGGATTTCCCCGGCATCCGGATTGATTTCCTTTTCGATTTCGGCCACAGCCATACCTGCTGTAAAACCAGCCGTTCCCAAAGCCATGCTGTCTTTTAGGGATAGGCCTTCCGGAAGCTTCACCACCCATCCGGCCGGCACGCGGATATATTGCCCAAACCCGCCGGGCGTGTTCATGCCCAGGTCGTAGCTGGTTACGATGACTTCATCGCCGGGTTTGCATTGATCATCCGAACTTTCTTCCACCACGCCTGCAGCATCAATGCCCGGGGTATGCGGGTAGTTTTTGGTTACACCCCGGTTCCCCGACGCCGACAGGGCATCTTTGTAGTTGAGTGATGAGTAATGCACACGCACCAAAACATCGCCATCGGGAAGCTGATCGGTGTTGCGTTCTTTAATGGATCCTGTAAATTCTTTTTCGCCGGTTTGTTCAACGAGGTATGCCTGGAAGGTTTTCATACGATTTGCGTTTTGATTTTCAAAAAAACGAAAGTAGGAAAAAGAAATGAAAACGGCTGGTCACATTAAAATATGCGAATGAGTCATAGCCACCAGCACCAGAATAGCAATTCCCCTGACAGGGGATGTTTTTTTGTTGAGTGCTTAATTCCAAACCTTAATTTTCCTTATATTTGATTGCCTAAAAAATTGAACGCCAAATTAGAATGAGTAAAACTAAGATCACACTGGCCTTTGACGAACACCGCAACCGCGGGGTGGTGAGCCTGCAGTTTGTGAAGGAACCCTCAATTGCATGGTCCGATCAATGCATTGCCGGTAAAACCGAAATTTACCCCGTAGAAAACTATAACCTCAACTGGCAGCTTTCAATGAAAACTAATTTTTCCAACGGGGTGAACACCCATGATTCGCAAAAGGATTTTGCCAAATTTAAAAACCCGTTTGATGATGATTTCTTCGATTCTTCATAACTTTGTTGAACATACACAACCAAATCCGAAAAATAAGATCAACAAAAGCACATCACAAAACAGAAATATAATCAATATTGAACATACACTTACGTTGGGGGGCATGCTGAAAACAAACAGGATTATCCGAAAATAACAAGGAAAAAACTTAAATTTGTACTTTTAGGAAAACAGAGAAGATAATATGAAAGTAAAAGAACCATTATTTGACTATATAGAGCCATCAATTGATTATCAAGTGAAAAATGGTGATGCTTTAAATACATTACAAAAAATTGATGATGGCAAATTTGATTTAATAATAACTTCGCCCCCTTACAACATCGGGAAATCCTACGAAACAAAAACAACCATAGAAAAATACCTTGAGACCCAAGAATGTATCATTGAAGAATTAGTTCGGGTATTATCTGATAAAGGAAGCTTGTGTTGGCAAGTTGGCAACTACGTTGACAAGGGAGAAATATTCCCATTGGACATTTTCTACTATCAAATATTTAAAAAATTCGGACTTAAACTCCGTAACAGAATTGTTTGGCATTTCGGACATGGACTTCATGCTTCAAACAGGTTTTCGGGACGGTATGAAACTATACTTTGGTTCACCAAAACCGATGATTACATTTTCAATCTTGACGGTGTGAGAGTGCCTGCAAAATATCCGGGGAAGAAACATTTTAAAGGAGCAAAAAAGGGACAATTGTCGGGTAATCCAAAAGGTAAAAATCCTTCTGATATTTGGGAAATAGTTGTTCGGGATTGGGAAAAGGAACTTTGGAATATTCCAAATGTGAAATCAAATCACCCTGAGAAAACCGAGCATCCTTGTCAGTTTCCAATTGAATTAGTTGAAAGATGTGTTCTTGCATTGACAGACGAAAAAAGTTGGGTGTTAGACCCATTTGCAGGTGTTGGATCAACGGTTATAGCGGCAATTAAGAATAACAGAAATGCAATAGGAATTGAAAAAGAAAAGGAATATTGCAAGACTGCAAATGACAGAATTGAAGATTTGAAAGAAGGAAGATTAAAAACAAGACCAATAAATAAACCAATCCATACGCCATCCAAAACTGACAAAATTGCTCAGCGACCAAAAGAATGGTTGGAACTTGACTTATACGGAAACGGACATAGTAAATGAAAATAGCCCAAAAATACTCCCACTTAAATGGAGAAGAATATTTGATCGTTCACCACAACGACTTGTACAAAGAGATAAAAGATGTAATTGCTTCTATCGACGCAGACGACTTCCGAACAAAAATCAGTAAAGAGATTAGGAAAAAGGGTAATGCTCTTTTGTCCCCGATTGACCTGAATAAAGCGTTTAATGCTGAATTTAATAAAAAAGGATGGTCAGAAAGTAGATATAACTACTACATCACACTTAATCGGGAATTGATGGAAAAATCTATTCTCATGTCCGCTA
>JAGYLT010000396.1 GCA_018400545.1 Bacteroidales bacterium | reverse complement strand
CAGGCAAAAAAAGATTAAGAAATTATTCAGTCGATTTTCAACATAAAGATGTGTCCAGAGCAATGGCAGAATTATGATGATGAAGGGCACAAAAACGGGAACATCCAAAAACAGGTTTACGGCCGAGTCGGCTGAAAAAAAGGCAAGCGATGCAAGAAATATAAAATTGGGGTTGCTGATCAGGTATTTATCGAGTAAAATTTTCAGGCGGGTCGTCATCATAATTCTAATTCAGACTGATTTTTGATTTTGATGTAAAGTTGGATTGATCAACCGGTTTGTTATTTCTGATTACCACCATTGAACCGGGTTCGATGACAACGATTTCTGATCCGCAAACCTGTATCATTGAGTAATTTCCCAGGCCCAAAAATGTTTTTTCTTTATCTTTCAACAAATCCGTAATCCACTGGCTTTGGTTTTCATAAAAATCCGATTTATCGATGATAACGCCTGGCAACAAACCAAGTGCGGTACGGGTTGCATAACGCTTATTACCTTCGTCATTTTTTTCGGGCAAAACCACTACCTCATCACCCAAAATTCCAGGGCTTGATGCAATAGCAACGATTGTCGCTCCTGATTTCCAGGCTTTAAGAAAAGATGCTATAAAAAGTTCATCATTCAGCAGGGCATGATGAAAATCGCGATGTCCAAAAGCCAGAAAAATCAACCTGGCATTTTCAATGGCCATCTGGTTGGCCGGTGTAACAGAAGCAGTATCGGAAATGCCGATGATGTGATTTGCGTGTAGTTTATTAAAATTCAGCATTTCGTTAAACCGCTTAATATAGCTG
Source organism: Bacteroidales bacterium (assembly GCA_018400545.1). Next base: position 1,757 of record JAGYLT010000396.1, on the reverse strand, counting down.
GCATCCGTATTTTTTTCGCCGGTTATGATTAATGTGTAGCCTTCGGAATGAATGCCCGACATTTTCAGGATATCTGTGAAATGCTCCGAATTCAGCATTTCCGGGCCGGTTAAAAATATCTTGCCGTGTCCCGAATCCCGCGACTCATCATCACATTCAAAAGATTCATGCCTTGGTGCGCAGGTAAACAATCCAAGGATTATGATGATCAGTGAAATATATTTGTACATAATTTCATTTTTGAAATCCAAAAGTACATATTTACAAAAATCTTTAGTTTTGTTAAGCCGTTGAAAATTTAAGCTGTTAAGAAAATTCAAATTCGAAAAATGGATCGAAAAAATCAACATTCTATGAGAAAACTTTCCACACTCTTCATGCTTTGCATTTTTAGTTCTGTCGCTTTTGGCCAGGTACACACCACCTACCTCTGGCATCTGCAACAACCCATTTACTGGCCCGAGCAAAGCCAGTGGGACACCAACCGATACCAGGACGCCTGGGAATCGCATTACCTGAAATCAAACGGGGGCAATATTTATTCCGATGGCCTGGCACATCCGCTGAACGACCTCGAAGATATTTTTGGCAAGGACGACCGGAAGGCCGTTTATCAGTGGCGAACAAAAGATGCGGTGGAAACGCTGCTTGGGTTTGCCAATGCCGGCGCCCAGGTAAACTACTCGGGATGCCTTATTGAAAATGTGAACAGCCTTGCAAATGCCGGGCAGTGGGGCTACAGCACCGGATGGCAAAACAATTTCCAGACGGCACGCGGATGGCAGACTTCCGGCGGACACCCAAGGATGGATATTGTGGCGTTTACCTTCCATCACGTTATTGCACCGCTTGTGAGCGACCATGTGCTGAAAAAGGAAATTCAGGCGCACCGGTATATTTACCAGCAAAATTTTGGCTCCTCTCCCGATTATTCCAAAGGCTTCTGGCCGGCAGAATGTTCTTTCAGCGAACGCATTATCAAGGTTTTAGCTGAGGAAGGAATCGAATGGAGTGTAATCGCCAACAGCCATTTAGCCCGCACCCTCTCCGATTATCCGTTGAGTTTTGGAACCGCCGGTTGTAACATCGACCCGCCAAACGCCGCTGATGTAGTTTCCACAGTCGGATCCAACTGGTGGAGCGGACAGATTGACGGCCGTGGAGGAACCTTTGCAGCACCCTATTGCTACCAGGCCCACAAAGCGCAGTATGTTGATCCTGAAACCGGCGAAGTCCACAAAATCACGGTCGTACCCATGGATGATGTGCTCAGCTATATGAACGGCTATGCCCTGATGGGAACCGGCGAAATCGATGCGCATATCGCACCTTACGATGACCCCGACAATCCCAGCATCGTGCTGATGGCCCATGACGGCGATAATGCATGGGGCGGCGGTTACGATTATTATCAGAATTCAGTTCCGCAATTTGCGCAGGCTGCTGCCAACCAGGGATATATACCTTCGACGATACAGCAATTTCTGGCCGGCAATCCGGTATCTGAAGACAATGTGGTGAAAGTTGAGGACGGCTCCTGGGTAAATGCCGCCAACGACTGGGGGCATCCACAGTTTATCAACTGGCTTTGGCCGATGTACACACAGGATTTTGAATTTGACCCCAACGGCTGGACCGAGGACGCCCGCAACTGGGCAGTGCTGGTAGCAGCGGAGAACTATGTGGTGATGGCCGAAGATATTGGCGGCACACCACCCATCAGCGAAATTGTGGAGCCAAACAGCAGTGCCTCGCTG
>JAGYLT010000395.1 GCA_018400545.1 Bacteroidales bacterium | reverse complement strand
ATTTTTTGGCAGAAAATGAGTTGAAAGATACTAAAAGTACCAGGGTAAACAGACTTTTGAAAATTGGTTTTTAATGTTTTCTTAAAAGAACTAATTGGAAGTTTTAGTCTTCCAGCCTGCATTACTTACAAAAAACGGAATCAATTACCACGTCCTTCTCCCATATGGAATCCCCTTGGGTGAAGGACGTGGCAACACATTTTGATAATTTTGTGAATTAAGCAGACTATAACTTATCCTGCTCTATCTTAAAGGCATTAAAAATCATATCCGAAGCAACCTGGGAAGTGCCATGCTGTGTGGCGTCAAGGATGTCTTTGTCCGTCCAGCCCAATGAACGTAAATGATCCATATCCTCAGCAGTGGTCGATTTTGAATTTTTTACCTCTTTTAAAACAAATTTGATCAGCTCAATTTCCCGTTTCTCCAGCGGTAGTTTTTCCACATCGGCTTTGGCGGCCTGAATTTCTTCGGCGCTAACGCCGTTTTGCATCAGGATTCCGGTATTGGTGGTTACGTAATAGTCACAATCCTCGATTTCGGATACCATCAGGCGAATGAATGCAAGCAGCTTATTGCTTAACGTTTCCTGGTTCCAGTAATAACTTAAAAATGCGGATTACTGTAGCACAAGCTCCGGGCTAATCGATCGCAATGTGAATGCATTCGGGACGAATCCCATTACCTCTTTTAAATGTTTATAAACTTCAGCCAGCTTGCCTGTGGCCTCTTCGGGTTTTTGGGTGTTGATGATCAGCATAATGTTTAGATTTTGGCTCAATATATTTAAACAATACATTTTGAATTGGTTGACTAGATATACTGAAAGCTTTCGGGATTGAATTTGGGTCAACCAATCACCAATCATCCAATCACCAATTAACCAATAACCCAATAACGAATAACCATTAACTTTTTTTCTTCAGGCTCCCGGTTTTAAACGTAAAATAACGCTGGATGAGATAGCTGTAGGTGACCACAAAAACGGCGGTGAGCATTTTGGAAACTGTGGGCCAGAAAAGAAATACTTCCACAAAGAGTTTCAGCAGCAGGTAGTTAAGCAGGATGGAACCACCAACCGACAAGGCATAACGCACCAACTGAACCTTTCCCCGCAATGGCGAGCCCGTGAAGGTGATGTATTTTGCCAGCAGAAATCCCGTGAAAAAGGTGATGGGAAAAACAATAAGAAAAGCCGCAATGTGCGGACTGATAGCCACAAACGGGAGGTGCACAATCTGCTTTTGCAACACAAAATTATAAAACACGAAATACAGGAAAATATCCAGCGCCAGGTTGGTGCCTCCGGTAACGGCGTACCTGAATGTCTCCGGAGGAACGATTTTGCGGAATGGAATGTAAACCCACTCAACAATGGCCGAAACTGTTTCTTTTACCCGGTCGCGCTTTCTGGCTTTCAACTTTAATCTCGCTAATTATTGCTGTTTTGCTTGTAATAGTCATGCCCTGCAAATCCCGCCATCGATGCGTAAACGCCCAGCACCCGGCCCACAAACCAGTCGAAAATCCGGGTGGGCAATAAACCCCTTACCAATGGCAGCAGGTTGATCAGAAACGGAGAACGCACGAAAATCTTGTTTTTTTCGATGGCTTTTATCACTTTTCCGGAAATGGTTTCGGGTTTGAGGATGGGGAGGAGGAAGTTGGTTTTTACGCCGGCAAACATCCCTGTGTCGATATAGCTGGGATTTACGGTGGTAACGTGGATGCCACTTTTGATTTTTTCCAGTTCGATACGCAGCGACTCCGACCAGCCTGTTACACCCCATTTGCTGGCCACATAAACTGACATTTTCGGGTTGGCCAGCAGCCCTGCCGCCGAGGAAATATTTACAATGTGTCCGCTGCCCTGCCTGAGCATATCGGGCAGGAATTCCAGCGAAACATGCATCAGTGCGTTGGTGTTGATTTTCATCGTAAACTCGATGTCGCGGTGGCTGTGATCCTTAAATTCCTTGCCAACCACCACCCCGGCGTTGTTGATCACAATATCCACAACACCTGCCTCATCTTTCACCTTTTTGGCAGTTTCGATGATGGAGGGCGTATCCGAAACATCCAGTTCGTAAGGGAAAACTTCGTATCCCGCGTCCCTGAATTCTTTGGTGGTTGCGGCGAGAAAATCCGGGTTGATATCCCAGATCACCAGCTTTTTAGCTCCGCGCTCCAGGCATATTTTCCCCATCAATTTACCGATTCCGGCAGCCCCTCCGGTGATGAGTACGGTTTTATTTCTAATTGCAGTCATTTAAAGTTGTAATCGTTTTCAAAAGCTCAAAATTGAAGGGCAAATGTAAACAAAGGAAATATTGTGATACTGGAAAAACACGGATTGGTGTTGTGTTGATCTTGTTTTTAACGCCGAAATCCAGATGAATCTCCTGACTTTCAATCTGGCAATACAGCCTAAGGAGAGCCTGTCAAAGTTTTGACGCTCATTCTAAATTTTTTCGATTGTTTACAGAAAGTTCCAACATCACGATCCTAATTATTTATATTTCAATTCCTCGATGGTGCGATTATCCCGAACAAGA
>JAGYLT010000394.1 GCA_018400545.1 Bacteroidales bacterium | reverse complement strand
AAATTCTAAAAAAACTTGACACACTACTGCCGGATACTGACATCATAAACACTCGTTCCAAGCATTTTAAAGTCAGATCATTATTATTCCAAATATTCTTTATTCACTTAATTATTCATTAAAACATTTAAGTTATGAAAACTATTTCTACACTGAGAAAAATTCTGATTGTGCTGTTGGGCTTGTTATTCAGCAGTCATTTGTTCGCACAGCTCGAAGGTGAGTTATTGGTAACCATTGGCGGATCTTCGGATAGTAAAACCATTGTATTACTCAATGCAGAGGATGGATCAATTATTTCCGACGACTATTTTGACTTATCATCTTTCGACCTTGGCACTGTAAAACATGTCATTCGCGTTGGTGACGAATTGTGGATTTCTGACCAAACCAAAGACCGGGTGCACCGGCTCGATTTCGAAGGGAACTACCTTGGTGCTGTCGGCGAATCAGGTGGCATGGACAACCTTCGGGGGATAAGAATTATCAACGATGAAGTTTGGGTGGCTAACTCAGGAAGCCAAAACGGAGCACCGGGCAACTCGGTGATTAGAGTTGGTATGGACGGCGAGATCATCGGAAGCTTTTTACTGCCGGGAAGCCCGTGGTCATTTTTACCATATCAAACCGACAAGGTGCTTATCAGTTTTTCAAACTCTACCGGATTTCCAAGTCAAATTGCCGAATTTGACCTGGCCGGGAATTTATTAGGCGCATTCACTACACCCGGAGAATTAAGCTTCATTCAGCAAATATCCCTGATGGCAGATGGCCAGTATCTGGCTTCATCCTTTTCGAATGCTACGGGCGGCTATCCTTCGGGAGTTCACCAGTACGACGAAAACGGAGTGTATGTAGCCACTATTGGCGGCACTTCGGGCGGCAGCTCCCGCGGAAGCGCACAAGCAAGCAATGGCAATATAGTTTGGACAAACGGACAAGGCATTCACATTGCAGATGTTGGCACCGGCACCAGCTCTCTGATTTATTCAGGAAGTTTTCAGTATGTTGAGAAAATAAACTTTGGTGCTGCTGTAGCATCATTGCCTTTCTCCGAAGATTTCGAAACAGAAGCTTTTCCACCCGAGGGCTGGATGGCCTACAACCCCGATGGATCAGCTATAGAATGGGATGAGTCTGATGGACAAAATCACACTCCCGGCGGCCAATATTCGGCATTTCACAATTATGGCGATCAAGGCACTATGGAAGACGGCTGGCTGGTAACACCGGCAATTATGCTTCCCGAATTCTGGGATATTCAACTCACATTCTGGTCGTACAACAGCTGGCCGGGCGACTATTTCAAGAACAGCGTCCTGATATCTACCGGCGACGGAAATCCGCTAAACGGCGATTTTGAAGAAATTTGGTTTGCCACAGAAGTAGTCAGCGAATGGACTGAAACACTCATTGAACTTTCAGATTACGCCGGCGAAACCGTTTATCTTGCTTTCCGCTACGAAGGCGATTTTGCACACAGCTGGTATCTTGATGATGTGCTTGTTGATGGCAGCGCTCCTGTACTTGATCCTCCGTCGGGCCTCGAAGCAGTTGTTTCAGGAAATGATGTTGCACTGTCGTGGGAAGCTCCGGTAACTAAAGAATTGCTGGGTTACAATATTTACAGAAACAACGTGCAGGTAAATACAGATGTAATAACCGAGACCACCTACACCGATGAAGGCGTTACTGCCGGAACGCATTTTTACGGGGTATCCGCGGTTTACTCCAATGGCGAATCTGCTCAGGACGGTCCGGTAGAAGTATTGGTGGAAGGAGACTATGGTAAAATCCAGGGTTTTGTCCGCAATGCCATTACCAATACATCGATTGCTACGGCTACACTTACCGCTGCCAACACCGATAATGGTACAGTGAGCAACTCTACCCCCTTCGGATCGCACTTTGTAATGCTGCTTTCCGAAGGCACCTACGACCTCGTATGCAGTGCCGACGGCTATGAATCCATGATGCTGGAAAATGTGGTAGTAACCAACGGAATGGTGAAAACCTATACTTTCTATCTGACACCTCAAACCGATGAAATACTTACAGGTATTAACCAACGAAATGCAACCGATCATTTTGTATATCCAAATCCCGCAAGTGGTTTTATTCAAATTAACGGCGATAATATCAGCAGCGTGAAAATTCTTAACCAGGCTGGATTAACAGTATTACATGAAAATGCAAATACTGAAAAACGGGTTGATATTTCCAAGCTTCCGGCAGGTATCTATTTTGTTATGATGACATCGGAAAACGGTGTATCGGTTGAGAAGCTCATCGTTCAGTAAAAAATTGTTTCTAATCCCGAACCTTCGAATGCATTATGAAAATCTCACTAACTTTTCCCATTGAAAAGTTAGTGAGATTTTAAGATAAAATCAATCCTTTAAACCCCGCAAATTGGATTTCCATTACCATTTGCGGGGTTTATTTTTTTACACCTGTTTTTTTATATTTTTACACCTTTAAGACTTGATGCACCTTCACATTAAAATGAGACTATGATGAAAAAGTGGCTTGCCAATTTAAAAATCCGACACAAATTAAAT
>JAGYLT010000393.1 GCA_018400545.1 Bacteroidales bacterium | reverse complement strand
GCCGCCGATATGCACGCCATCGGGCGATATTTCCTGGTCTGACATGTCCACCCTGAAAGTTACCGAAATATCTACCGGTGGCGGGCCGCAGGGAAAGCAACTGCCAAAGCAAACAGCTTCGAGTGTAGTGGGTACACCAGGCACGTTTAAAAAACGGTTCCATCCCGATGCGCAGTCCGGCGGCACGGTTTCATCATCACCCCAGGCATTGCCGTTGATGAATTTGTACTCATGGTACGATCCGATTTCGAGCGTGAGGGTAACGGAATAAACATTGTCGCCGAGGAGTGTCATTGCGGTCGCCGCAGGATCCCATCCCTGGAAAGAACCTGCAATATGCACGCCGTTGGGCGAAACGGTTTCGTTGCTCATATCCACCTGAAAGGTGATTTCAACATCGCCGGGGTTGCAAATTGTGCAACTGCCAAAACATACGGCTTCCAGCTCAAGATTGGTGGCGGGCACGGTTAAAAAACGGTTGCCATTCAAGGCACAGCCCGCCGGCACCTGTTCGTCCATGCCCCAGGCATTGCCGTTTACGAATTTGTATTCGATGGCTTCGCCTTCAGTCAACTCGGCGGTGTAAACGTAAATATTATCCTGTGTTAAAGTCATTGGCGTTCCCGCTGGATCCCAGCCCTGGAAATTGCCGGCTATATGCACACCTTCGGGAGCTACTGTTTGTTCCGACATGTCCACCCTGAAGGTTACTTCTACAGCGTTTGCGGCAGTGTAACCGAAAAGAATAATCCATGCGGAGAGCATTAGAAAAAATGTCTGTTTTTTCATGATTTTCAATCTTTTAGTCTTTAAAATGGTTCCTTAAATTGCTCAAAATTAACTATTGTTTCACGAATTTTTTTACTTCAAATCCGTCATAGGTATAAATATAAATGAAGTATAGGCCGGCATTAAGGTGAGCCACCTGGAGTTGTGGGTTAGTTATTTGATTATCAAAAACTACAGCTCCGGCTGATGAAACAATCCTAAGCCGTTCAATTTGTTCAAAACCATCAAAGTATAAAACGTTTTTGGCGGGATTTGGATAAAACCGAAGTTGCTTTGGCGTATTTCCTGATGTTTCATCAAAATTGATTTCCAATGATTTAATGATGGTTAATCCGTTATCGGCCGCTTTTCGCTGGTCGAAATCCTGATGTGTTTCAAAGTGCATCAAGCCGATATTTTCATTGCGATAGACCATGATTTGCAAATCATCACCTTCGGTAAAACCGTCTTCTTCGGTGGTAGTCATATCATCGGCAAACAGCGGAATGGCAATGGGTTCACCGGTTTTGTTGAGGATAAAATGCGAAAGGCTGATGCCGCCGGCGGTAAGAATTTCCACCCTGTCGCCGGGTTGCAACTGTGAAATTGCATTTTCATCAAATGCAAGAACATGCGATTTCGGATTGGGTTTTGCCTGCGCGGTGAGCATTGTTGCGGTATTTTTGGTTGAAACTACCGGCAGTGCTTTCAACTCATCGCATTGCGGCCAGCTAAATGTTGCAGGTGCTGTGAAATGCACGATGTAGCTTTTGCCGGGTTCCAGAGCAAAAAGATTCTGGAAAACTCCCGGCCAGAAAAGTTTTAGCCCGGCTACTTCTTTAATAATGGTAACATCTTCGATGACCGGGGCCAACAATTCTTCGGGGGCAATTTCGCAGTTGCGCAATACGGGCAACAGATACCAGCCCGGTGCATCAAACTGGAGGGTGGTGCTTTCGGGCGCATTCCCGGAAAGGGATAATTGTTGCGCTCCCTCCACCTTGATCTGGTAGCCACTTTGGAAATTCCATCCCCCGGCAGGGTCGATGGTGTTGATGTTTTGCCCCGGCCAGTAAAGCTGGTCATAATTCTGAAAAACAATCAAATCGCCGTTTTGAACCATATTTTGGAAAATACCGGCTACTGCCGGATCCTGTGGGATGAGCCATGAGGAGATTCCGCTCCAGCCGTCAGGGATATGGATGGTTTGCAGCAGCATTTCTTCCAGCGTAAGGGTGGCTTCAGCGCTGACGGCCTCACCGCAGTCGTTTTGAACTACACAATAATAATTGCCTTCGTCCAGCGGCCCGACATTCATCAGCGAAAGCGCATTGTTGGAAACACCTGGAATTTCGCCCGAAGGGCCAAACCATGTGTAGCTCAGTGGTTCGGCGCCGGAAGCGATGATTTCGAAAGTAACATCGGCACCGGCAGGTACATTCACGTTTTCGGGTTGCGTGATAATTTCGGGGGCTTTCAACAGATTAAGTAAAATTACATCTGAGGCAGCGGCTAAGCACGGCGACAAAGGATAAGCTGTTATTGTTAATTGCACTGTACCGTTGATTTGGTCGCCCGTGCCGGGGGTATAATTTGTTTGCAATGTTGTGGTGTTGCCAAAAGTGCCGTCGCCCGAAGTTGACCAGAGGACGGAAGAATGGTTTTGCGCTTCCGCGGATAATTGGGCTGTGGCATCTTCGCAAATATCCTGATTCCCGCCTGCCGAAACGGTGGCTGTTCCGTTCACTGTAATAAAGCCCTCTTTGGTAATGGCAGCGCTTTCGGAATCATCGAACA
>JAGYLT010000392.1 GCA_018400545.1 Bacteroidales bacterium | reverse complement strand
AAAGCGCGTTCCATGGTCCAGGCCACCATCAGGTTGGTGTAGGTGTTGTCCTTCAGCCCGCCCTCATCAGAATCGGGATAGGATTCATGAAATTCGTCCGGGCCCATCACGTTTTTAATGGAGAGTTTTCCGGATTTTTCATCGCGGTAAGTTTTGCTTGCCCAGAAGCGGCAAATTTCCATGAACATCTCAGCACCATAATCTTTGATGAATTCCTTGTCGCCGGTAATTTTCAGGTATTCCCAAACATTGTAAGCCACAGCCAGTGAAACGTGCCTTTGCAGCGAACTGTAATCATCGCCCCAATGGCCGGTGAGGGGATTGAGGTGGATCACCTGCGTTTCTTCCCGTCCATCGCTGCCGCTTTGCCAGGGGAACATCGCGCCTTTGTATCCATATTCGGCAGCATATTCCCGGGCTTTATCCAGCCTCCGGTATCGGTACATCAGCATGGATTTGGCGGCTTCGGGGAAGTGCATCGCGTAAAGCGGAAGAATAAACAGCTCATCCCAGAAAATATGACCGCGGTAAGCTTCGCCATGCAATCCGCGAGCGGTGATGCCGGCATCTATATTTTTGTTGTGTGGTGAGAATGATACCATCAAATGGTATAAGTGCATCCGCATCAGCTTTTGCGACAAGCGGTCACCCTGGATCCGTACATCAATTTTCTTCCAGATTTTCTCCCATTCGGCTTTGCTTTCGTCCATCAACCAGTCGAAAGATTCCACCAGCATTACGCTGACCTTGGATTTGTGCAGCGGCTTTTCTGTGTCATCAGGTTTGGAGGTGTAAATGGAAACACATTTTTCAATCTTAACAACCTGCGACTTTTTCAAATCAACATCAAAACTGCTTTCAACTTTGGCTTTTGAAATATTGTTCTTAATTTCAGGATCATAACCGGCATTATCCACAAAAGCTTTAATCCTGGCAGCCTCGGCAATTTCAATGCCCGATTGCGTGGTTGAAACACTCACCCAGCTCAGGTTGCCCTCAGCACCTTCTTCTTTGGGCTTCAGATGATGCTGGTTGAGCTGGCGGTAACGCGCCACGCCATCGTTGATGATATCTCCGTCCAGACTGGATTTAATGGTAATTTTGCCGTCGTAGTTGATGGGTGAAATGCTGTACTCCATGGCGGCCAGATGCGGATCGGCCATGGATGCCATGCGGCGTGACTGGATCAGTGTTTCCCGGCCTTTATTATCGCGAATCGTTAATACTTTGGAAAGCAATCCGGTTTTAAAATCAATTTTCCGATAGACGTCCAGGATTTCGCAATTGTTGGGATCGAACCAGTCGTCCTCATCTATTTTAAAGGTGATGCTTAGCCAGTTGGGAGCATTCACGAAGTCTTCATTTTCGATATCCCGATCCGCAACTTTGGAGATGAGTCGGTTATAAAGACCGGCAATGTATGTTCCAGGATAGTTGGATTCTCCGGCTTTGACTTCCTCCATTGCACCGCGTGTCCCGAAATAGCCATTCCCGACAGCCAACAGTGCCTCACGTGATTTTTCCTTTTTGGGGTCGTAATCCGTAAAGCTCACCGACCAGTTGTCTTCTTCCAGTCCTTCCCTGAACCAGTTTTCGATGCCTTCAAGACCAATATCTCCAATATCTGAAACCACGATGTCAGCACCATTTTGGCGAAGTTCTTTGTGGTTGTCTTCACGGGCAATGCCGAGTACCAGTCCGAAGTTCCCTTTTTTGCCGGCCTGCACCCCTGAAACGGCATCTTCCACAACTACTGTTTTGTCGTAGGTTACGCCGAGGTTATCCGAGGCAACCGTGAATATATCCGGTTCTGGTTTTCCCTGAAGCCCGAGTTCGGCGGAAACTGCTCCATCAACGCGTGTCTCAAAAAGATCAAGAATACCGGCGGCCTCCAGGACAACTTTACAGTTTTTACTCGAAGAGGCCACCCCGACTTTGATCCCTTTGGCCAATAATTCTTTGATAAGATTTACAGTGGTCGGATAGGTTTTAACCCCATCGCGATCAAGCACTTCATTAAAAACCTGGTTTTTGCGGTTGCCGAGTCCGCACACAGTTTCTTTTTCAGGATCATCTGACGGATCACCAAAAGGTATCCCAATCCCACGATGTTCCAGGAAACTCTGAACGCCCTTGTATCTTGGTTTTCCATCAACGTAAGGAAGATAGTCGCGTTCGTGATCAAATTCCCGGAAAGGGGTATTATTTTTTGCTGACCATGATTTTAAAAAATCGTCGAACATTTTTTTCCATGCAGCGCTGTGCACGAGGGCTGTTTGTGTGATTACGCCGTCAAGATCAAAGATTACGGCGGAGAAAAGGTTTTTCATGTTATTCGTTAATTAGTTATTCGTTATTTGAAGCTCATTTGTTTGGACGTTCGGCGGAATATTCATTCCGCTGAACTTATTCCTGGCAGTTTTTACTGCTAATAGCAGCGGATGCTGCAAAAATAGGGTATCGAAGCGAATGCTTCGACAAACGTCCTTAAGCATTAAAAGCATATCTACGAGACATACGTTAGTCAAAGAAATTAATGCTCCCGAAAACTTTCGGGATGAATTTGGGGAATAACCAACAACCACCAACCCAACTTGG
>JAGYLT010000391.1 GCA_018400545.1 Bacteroidales bacterium | reverse complement strand
CCTCGACATCGACCGGTTACTCGAAGTGGGTAAAATGGTTGAAAAGATTGTGGGAAGGAAATTACGTTCAGAATCCATAAGAAACGGAAGAATTCCAAAAGCGTTGTCAGGCCGAGCCTGATAGCATGGAAAAAAAATCTCCGATTCATCAACGAATCGGAGATTTTTTTATGACTTTCTTTTTCGTCGTTTGTCGTATTTAAAATGCTCCTCACCAAAAGGCAATGATGTTACGTCTTTTTTAAAAGCAAGCCAGTCGAGAATATTTATGGCAAGCTCCCGGTTTAGATGTGCTATCTCATATTCAAAAACAACCTTCAACCTGGGGAAACCATCATCAAGAATTTTTTCCTTGTCCTTATCATCTGTCCGAAGTCTGGTTTTTGCCAGGTAATCATCCCTGATCTCAACTTCGGCAAAATCCATTTTTTTGGAAATATTAAAATGAACCGACCGGGCATGCTTGTAGTGCTGGCGTTTGATGAAAGGAAATGCAGTGGTTTTTACAATTTTGTCAAGGCTCTCGGAGGTTGATGCGTAATACAGATGATTATCAAGTTTGGACTCCTTTTGCTTGAAATCAATTTGATTCCAGGGGAGTTTCTTTTCAGCAGGTAGCGTATTCGCCCTGGAACATAAATCGAAAAAATAGTCGATGAAATCCTCGTATGCTTTTTTATTGGCTTTGTAGTTTTCCCTGATCCTGAAAATTTTATCCTGTACTTTGGCGCTTTCGCGGGATGGTCGCTCCCGTTTTCGCTGTTCTTCCCTTTCCGCTTCTTCTAACCAGTGTGGCATCAATAGTAATTTTGTAGATTGTTATAGCTTAGCATTCAATTATTTGTATTCCAGTATTTCCGCTTCGTCTTTCATGATCATCATAGCGCTGTCGGCCAATGCATCCATATCCGAAACAAACGGAGAAATAATTACGTTACCGAGTTTGAGGATACGTTTTTTTACTTCCTCGGTAAACAATTTCGACTGGAAAATATTTCCCGACAGGATGATCGCTTCAATAGGATCTTCGAGCACCACGTACATAGCCCCGATCTCTTTGGAAAGCTGGTATGCCATGGCCTTCAGAATGAATCCGGCTTTTTCATCGCCTTCCTTGATCTTGCTTTCAATCAGGTTGATATTGGTGGTCCCGAGATGTGCATGCAATCCGCCTTCGTGAACGAGCATTTTCCTGAGCTGCGCACGTTCGTATTTGCCGCTGTAACACACGTCGATGAGATCTCCATAAGGAATGCTTCCGGCCCGGCTGTATGAAAAAGGCCCTTCACCATCGTAAGCCTGGTTCACATCCACCACTTTTCCCTGCCTGTGTGCGCCCACCGAAATGCCGCCTTCACCAACGTGGGCAATGATGAGGTTAAGTTGCTCGTATTGCTGGTTCACCGATTTGGCATAATTGCGTCCGGCAAATTTATGATTCAGTGCATGGAAAATAGACTTACGTTCAAACAGCGGGTGGCCGCTAACTCTGGCGATATCGTCCATTTCGTCAACCACAACCGGATCGGCCAGAAATGCCCGTGCATTGGGTATCAGCGATGCAATATGATCTGCAATCAATCCGCCCAGATTGGTTTCGTGCATTTTGGTTTCCTGACGCAAATCGTTCTTAAGTGCATCGTTAATCTCGTAAATGCCTGATTTTATAGGCTTCACCAATCCCCCACGTCCAATTACAATTTCGATCTCTTCAAGCTGTATGTCGTTTTCTTCAAGTTCAGCCAGTATTTGCTTTGTGCGTGGTTTTTCCTGGCTGAGTACGTCCTGGTGAAAAAGCTCAGGATCGATATTTATGGTCTTAAAAAACACCCAACTGTTGTTCTGGAAAACGGCGATTTTGGTATCGTTCACCTGCGGATAAATTACAAGGATTTTCCTGCTCAGCATTTCGTATTTCTTTTTTAATAAGGTTTCAAATCATTTTGAGCATCCAAAAGTAAAAATATTTTCAATGGTTTCTTTACATATTCCTGCGATACTTTCCGCCTACTTCAAACAAAGCATCACTAATCTGGCCCAGCGAGGCATATTTGGATACCTCCATCAGGCTTTCAAAAATGTTGCGGTTGTTCAACGCAGCGTCCTTGAGTGCTTCGAGGTGCCCGGAGGCTTCACTCTCATAGGTTTTTTGCAGCTCCTTCAGCATGGCAATCTGATACTCTTTTTCATCTTTTGTTGCCCGGATCACTTCTCCGGGAATAACCGTTGGTGAACCTTTTGACGAAAGATAGGTGTTTACACCAACGATAGGAAGTTTCCCGCTGTGCTTCATCGACTCATAATACAACGACTCTTCCTGGATTTTGCTGCGCTGGTACATGGTTTCCATGGCGCCAAGTACGCCGCCGCGCTCGGTTATGCGGTCGAATTCAGAGAGCACGGCTTCCTCTACGAGGTCTGTCAATTCTTCGATGATGAAGGAACCCTGCAGCGGGTTTTGGTTTTTGGCCAGCCCGAGTTCGCGGTTGATGATCATTTGTATGGCGATGGCACGGCGAACAGATTCCTCGGTAGGAGTGGTGATGGCCTCGTCGTAAGCGTTGGTGTGTAGTGAGTTACAATTATCGTAAATGGCATACAATGCCTGCAG
>JAGYLT010000390.1 GCA_018400545.1 Bacteroidales bacterium | reverse complement strand
GCCCTCAGGCGTAAAACCCGGAAAGTACGAAAATTATTTCGATATGAGCAATGAATCGCGGATTCCGGTTTTGTGGATAAATCTTGACCGTGCAAAGCGCCTGAAAAAGTGTATGGAATGGGCGTTGGCAGAAGGCAACTGGACAAATCACAGATTTGACGCAATTGATGCAAACCAGCCCTCGCACCGGTTTGTTTCGTTGCCCAGGATGCACAAATCCGGAAGTATTTTTCCGGGGGCATTACGCAAAGGTGAGCCAAACCCTTCACAAAAAACCAACCGGCCTGAACTGGCCTGCCTGGCCAGCTGGCAGTATGCCGTTAACAAAGCCTTTGCAATGATGGACCGATATAACTGCCGGCACGCCCTCATCATGGAAGATGATGTTGGCTCCAGCCTGGCAGTGCCCGGATCCTGGCCGTTTGGCCTTACGGAACTCATTGCGGCAGCGGACCGGCTTGCCCAAAAACGCGGCATCCCATGGACCCTGCTACAGCTCGCTCCCATCAACGCTCACACTCGTAATGCTTTGAGAAAGAAATGGAAACAAAATGAGCCTGATAGCTGGCTTGCGCCCAAGGAGGAAACCCGTTCACACGGCAACGGTGCAGTGCTTGTAAACAAAATTGCCATCGATGACCTAACTATTAAATTCAGGTCAAAAATCAAAAACTTTTTTCCAAATGTCCATTTCCTCACATACCCCCGGAAAATCAGGCCCGTAGCTGATAAGTGGATCTATGCCTCTGTGCCGCAGGGCAGTGTTTATGTGCTGACTTACCCGCTGTTTTGCCTTGAAGCCCGTTATTCCGGATTGCATCATGAGCATGTGGAAAACTTTCACCGGCCCAGCAGGGAGGTCACTTTGCAAATCTGGAAGGCCGACGGATGCACCGGACTCCTGGAAGCTTACGAAAAATGGGAGCAGATCACCTGAAACTACCTCCCCGGAATAAGGTTTTTGATTCGCTGTTTTAATAACGGAAGGTTTATGAGGCGGTCATTTAATTCTGACATGGATGACCGGTAATATGCCTGGACTTTCTCAAAGGTGCTGATGCCTTTGGTTAAATATACCGTGTCAATGGTCAGCGCGTCAATTTCTATACTTTCTCCTTTTGCGAAGTGGATTTTTATCAGGGGGGTCTTTAGGTCAAACAGGAAAATATGACCATCAGTATTCAGGGCATTGGAAGAAATAACCGGTTGAAATGCGACGGGGTTGCCCTGGTAAAACAGCCGGATATTATTAAGTTGTATCTTGGCATAATTATTCAAAGGGTAAAACCGTATTTCCTGAATTTTCACAGGTTTTGAAAGCCGGAATGCAAAATGTTGTTCATTGTCCTCCACATCATACTTCATCGAAGTTGGCTGTTCGTCTGATGGCGCTATATGCCCCTGACCAGCAAGGGTAAGAAAAATTTGTGCGAAGTGGTCTTCTTTCCTATCGAGATATTTTTGCAATTCAGGCGTCATGTTCATTTCCAGGTTCAGCCCGAATTTTTCATTCAGGTACCATTTCAAACTGTTTATCTGCATGTCCGACATATTTCTGGCCATGCTTAGCGAATGCACCGTGTAAAACGACAGCGGTTTTCCATGAAGGAAACGTAGCCGTTTTCCCTGAAACCCCATCCTGAGCCACAGTTCATAATCTTCCCATCCATAAGGTGGCATTTTGGTATCGTACATACCCAAGTCTACCAGGTCTTTTTTCCGAAACATGGCCATGGCATCGATGTAATTGCCCTGCGAAAGCTTGTCAAGATTAAAAGCCTCACCGGAAAGCAAAGGCAAATCCTGATCCTTTTCCGTTTCACTCAAAACCTGTATGGGTGCATAGCAGGCCGAATAACCGGGATGAGCGTCCAGAAAATCAAAATGCCTGCGGAGGCAGTCCTTGCCGATGAAATTGTCGGGATCGAGGAAGAATAGAAATTCGCCCTCTGCATGAACAATGCCTGTGTTGCGGGTACGGACAAGGCCCAGGTTGGTCGTGTTGCAAATAAGCCTGAGGTTTACATCCAGGGTATTTTGCAGCTTCTTTACGAGGGCAACCGATTGGTCGGAAGATTTGTCGTCGACCACGATGATCTCCATCCGGTTTTTGTCAAAATCTGATTCGGCAACACTTCTGAGGGCCCGTTCCAGATACTTTTCGTAATTATAGCTGGGAACAATAACGGATATTTGCGTGGAGTTCGTCATTTAGCTTGTGCTGGCGTTAAATATTTAGAATTCATAGCCAAAGTATTCAATATCCCGCTGATACATCTTGTAAACTTTATCAGCATCCGCAGCGGTATAGGCTTCCCTGTAGTCTTTTCTGGTTGATTGATTCAGGTGTTGTAAAGGTAGTTTTTTTATTTCCAGTTTATCGCACAGAAAGTCATAATCTTCCTCAAGATTTTCGAATCTGCCAATAAAATCAACAGCCACATTGCCTGCATTATCTGTAAGGTAATCCAATTGATTAAAAGCGATGGATTTAACATTGGGGATTTTGGTTTTAAAAACCTCAAAGGGGTCATCCAAAATGACATCTGTGAGTTCAAGGAATCCGGAGAAATCGTTGCAGTTGTCAAGCACATAATTGTAAAAGGTTTTTTCCGGCCCGATA
>JAGYLT010000039.1 GCA_018400545.1 Bacteroidales bacterium | reverse complement strand
CGTGTGGCTAAAAAAACACAATCACACCATTCTCCCCGGGCTTTAGCCCGCTATTTTTATGCTAAAGCCCGGATAAATGAGGTTTTATATTTTGCCAGAAACCACAACCTGAAGCCTGGCTTTACCCAAACTAATAATTTCCTGAAGCGTGTGAAAATTAATCCTTCTTATAATAATCGGTGCTCTCGAAAATCTTGTCGGCGGATTTGGCAATGAAACCGGAGTAAAGTTTGCCGTCTTTATCGGGATAGCGGCGGGCAAATTCGTAGTAGCAACCCGGCACTTCAAAAGCGCCTTCCTCAAAATCCACGGCCACAATCTCCGATTTAATGCTCGACTGCTCTAACAGCTCTTCGGGGGTACCCTTTATTTCACCGCCTGAATCGTTGATCAGATATCCGTTATCTTTTAGAAACTGATTCACCTTCTGTACCGAATTTAGTTTTTCCAGGTAATTGATGCTTACCGTGAAGTGGTTGGCACAAAAACCATAAACATAAAGCCAGGCGGCATATTCCGATTCTTCGCGCAACTGCTGGTAAATTTCGTATGACGGCGTTTCCCAGGTATTTCCGCTAAAGATCAGCTCGTCTGATTTCAACAGGTCTTCCGGAATTTTATCCACAATTTGCTTTACGGTTTTCTGCAGAAAATCACTGAACTCAGCGGTTTTTAATTGACTAATAAAAACGCGTGGGGCCTTTTTATCTGTTTTGTGCTCGAAATGTTTGGCGTATAATTTTTTGGCCTCAAACTGATAGTCGCCCTTTTCTTCATACCCCGCTGCGAGAAACGGCTTTGCCAGCACATCCACATTTACTCTCGGATCATCGTAAGTGCGGAAGGCAATATGATCGTTTTCAACGGTTTCACCTTCATTAACAAAAAGATCGTAAACCTTTTGTACCGATGGATTCTGGGTGGTGTAAATATCCCAGAGCTTTGCAAATAATGCTTCTTTATTCATGTCTTTCTCGTTTTATATTTTAAGTTTGATTTATTTTTTTAACGCCATAGCATGGTTTCGGTTTAAAACATGCCGTTCACAAATTCATCCATGGTAACATTTTTAAAATATTTACCGATATCAATAGATTGTAACCGCTCAGCAATGGCATTTCTTTCGTGGGGCTGGTTTATCAGCAACTGCTCCACCCCGGATGTATCGAGCATGCTAAAATAATCCCCGTAAATCTTAATTTTTTCGATAATACCATTCTTCACTTCTAAGTGATACTGAATATTCCCGCCATTGGCCTTGATGCTTCTCGAAAAATTATATTTTGGTGAATAGCCAAAATTCCACTCCCAGGTTTTGTATTTTTCATCGGCCAGCCGATTGATTTTTTCGATATCCGTTTTGTTAAAATGGATGACTTTCATATCGGGGTAGGTGGCTTTAATGTGATCCAGGATTTTCTCCTTAAACTCCATCACATTCATTTCCATCTGAAGATGCTCGATGATATTGGTTACGCGGCTGCGGACAGATTTCACAGCTTTGTCAGAAAACTTTTCCGGACTCACTTTCAGCGCATCGGTGAGGTGCCCGAGCTGCGCCGAAAACAGGAGCGTTCCGTGGTGCAACACACGATTTTTATGTACATGTTCGGCATTACCCGAAAACTTCTTCCCTTTAATGGTCAGGTCGTTACGGCCTTCGAAACGGGCCTCAACACCGAGTTGCTGCAACACATCGATAATGGGTTGGGTAAACTTTTTAAAGTTGACCAGTTCCTCCGGTTTTCCATTTTGAACGAATGTAAAGTTGAGATTCCCCAGGTCGTGAAAAACCGTACCCCCGCCTGTTATCCGGCGTACCACTGGAATATTGTTTTTGGATACATAATCCAGGTTGATCTCGGCCAGCGTGTTTTGGTGCTTGCCAACAATAATACAGGGATTGTTGCGCCAAAGCATAAAAACATCATCTTCGATCTCTTTGAGGACGTATTCTTCGGCAGCAATATTAAAATATGGATTGGTGTAATCTCTTTCTATACAAAGCATTTTGCAGATTTTGAAGGCGCAAAATTACAGGGATAATTTAAGGGGTTGATTAAAGCGGGAATTTTTAGAAAACTTTAACAACGAAAGGATTACCGTTTTCGTTGGGGACAAACATTTACTTTCAGAAACTTGATCAGGAACCGGGCTAAGTATTCTGAATTATAAACTTTAACAACAAACCATCCGGGCAGCAATTAATCTTCATCGTTCAAATCTTTGATATCCTCTTCCCCGCCGGCGATGGTATCGTCATCATCATCATAATCATCATCCTGGTTCTCCAGTTTTTCGAGCTCTTCGATGGAATCGACCTTTACATTCACTTTGATCATGTATGAGGTATCTTCGGTATCCACGGTTATGGCATGAAAAAAAGTGTTGTCACCCTTGTTGACCCGAATCACCTGATTATGCCAGCCTTCCGGGTATTTTTCACGGATAGCCTCCCTGACCTCATCTGAAATTTTGTCGATGTTTTTAATGACCCTTTTCTTAACCATTCAGAAATTCAGATTTGTTTAACCATTTAATTATCAGAACATTTGCACCAAAAGCATCGCGGTGCCAACGGCGGACAAATATAGAACGCTGTTTTCGAAAAAAACAAGAAACCAGAAAATTATTTTTCAACCGGGTTTGTAACTGCTCCTTTACCCCAAATACACACACTGATAATGAAGACTTTTAACCGGTTTAATACAATGTGGATTCGCTATGATAACAATCCGGCTGAGATCAACGGATCGTTAATTTTGAATTACCTTTGCGAAAAAGTCATAAATGTGAATTTAACTGATCGGATAAATGCATGTGCCAAACTGGGTGAGATTCTGAAAAACCCGGACCCGGACTCATTCCACAGTGTTCGGAAAGAAATTGACGAACTCAACCACCTTGTGGAGGTCAGTCATCAATACAATGGATGGTTTACGCCTGAAAATGTAAGGTTCGCCATTGACGCACTCGGAAGCAGCCTCGATAGACTTAAAGTTGAACGATGGCTCGACAGATACCCTGACAAAATTTTCGATCAGAAAAAAAATTTGGCCATCGCAGTAGTGATGGCCGGGAATGTACCGCTCGTAGGATTTCACGATTACATGAGTGTGATGCTTACCGGAAACAAACTCATCGGGAAACTATCTTCTAACGACAACAAGCTTCTGCCGCTGATCCACCGCATTTTCGAAAAGCTGGAGCCGGGATTCAGGGGGCAAGCCATTTTTACCGAAAATAAATTATCGGATTTTGACGCCATTATAGCAACCGGCAGCAACAACACCTCAAGATATTTTGAATACTACTTTGGCAAATATCCCAACCTCATTCGTAAAAACCGAAATGGGGTTGCCGTACTCCACGGAAATGAAACCCGGGAAGAACTGGTCGCCCTTGGCGAGGACATCTTCAGATATTATGGTTTGGGATGCCGCAATGTTTCGAAAGTCTATGTTCCGAAAGGATATAAATTCCACACGTTGTTCAAAGCCATAGAACCATGGGCCGGAGTTTCCGAAAATCACAAATACCAAAACAATTACGAATACAACAAGTCCATTTATCTGGTGAACAACACCCCGCATTTCGATACCGGATTTTTAATCGCAAAGGAAGACGCTGCAATTGCCTCACCCGTAGCTGTGTTGCATTACGAACATTACGAAAGTATTGAAGATTTGAACAACGAAATTTTGACCCATGCCGATCATATCCAATGTGTCGTTTCATCGGAAGCCCGGATAAAAAACGCTGTGAAACCCGGCAAGGCCCAACATCCGCAACTTTGGGAATATGCCGATAACGTAGATACCATCCGGTTTTTGATGGAACTTTCGTGATGACACAAAACCAGACTTTTCAACAAGCAAAAATTATTTTGCGATAAAACATTGTTTTTGAAATATTAATTACTACTTTTGCACGCCCAAAATTAAAGGTATTTAAACATGAAAAAAGGAATTCATCCAAAGGAATACAGGTTCGTAGTTTTCCAGGATATGTCGAATGGCTACAAATTTCTCACAAAATCCACGGCCAACTCGAAAGAAAAAATCAAGTGGGAAGATGGTAAGGATTACCCGCTCATCAAGCTTGAAATTTCGCACACCTCCCACCCTTTCTTCACAGGAAAGATGAAACTTGTTGATACTGCAGGTCGTGTTGATAAATTTAAGAACAGGTACAAGAAACATCTGGACGGGAAAAAATAATCCCTCCACCAACAATATCAAGAGCCCTCTTTTTCAGAGGGCTTTTTTTTGGATTAATTTATCTACATTTGTAACCCAACTTGGACAAGCCTAAACAAAAAAAGGGAGTTCCCTTTAAAAGCATGTAACATGTTTTGGTTTATCCAAATTGCCGTCATACTAAAAATACCAGATCAACATGAATTTCATACTTTTCGATGATCATTCCAGAAACCATTTGTTGCCATTAACATATACCCGACCTGTGGCAGACATCAGGGCAGGCATCCTGACCATCAGGGAGAAATGGGAAAGACTGCTTAAGGCCAAAACTTCAACACTCACCGAAAGCTACCTGGCTGTAAAATATCCCATTAAAAAGGAAAAAAATACCATTTTAATCAACGGTTCCATCATTCCGGATGCTGATATGGTTAAGCAAATCAGGGCGCTTAAAGTAAACGAATCGCTGGTTTGCGAAGAGAAAGTTATCGCCCAGCACATGGACGTATCGCAACTGGAGGTTTCAAAAGATCTGGGCAAAGTAGAAACCATCCGCCTCGAAAGCGAAAAGCCCGTTAGAAAGATCGAATACCCCTGGGAAATATTTTCGAAAAATGGTGAATTCCTTGAGGAAGATTTCAAAATGATCACCCGCAGGCGGAAATCCCAAAAGCCGGATGCGTCGAATACCGTGCTGGGAAAAGGAAAACTATTTATAGAAAAAGGAGCCAAAGTTTTCGGCGCAACCCTCAACACTGAAAATGGTTCCATTTACATCGGCAACAATGCCGAAGTTATGGAAGGCGCACATATCCGCGGGCCCTTTGCCCTGTGCGACAATGCCACAGTGAAGATGGGTGCAAAAATTTACGGCCCCACAACCATTGGCCCACACTGCAAGGTAGGCGGTGAACTGAATAATGTGGTTTTCCTCGGTTTCGCCAATAAGGCACATGACGGATTCCTCGGAAATTCAGTAATTGGCGAGTGGTGCAACCTGGGTGCGGATACCAATTCTTCGAACCTGAAAAATACCTACGACGAAGTTCGCGTCTGGAACTACCCCAATCATACTTTCGTTTCATCCGGACTGCAATTCTGCGGACTCATTATGGGAGACCATTCCAAATGTGGCATCAACACCATGTTCAACACCGGAACTGTGGTGGGCGTAAGCTGCAATATTTTTGGCCCGGGATTCCAGCGCAATTTCATACCTTCATTTATGTGGGGTGGAACATCAGGATTTAAACCCTACAATTTCGATAAAGCCATGACCGTAGCCAGCAAAGTGCTCAGACGGCGAAATGTGGAATTTACCGATGCCGACAAGAAGATTTTTCAGCACATCAAAAACGTTTCCGAATCCAAACGCGGATTCTAACCGGCCGGCTTAAAACAGCCACAGACTTGACAATTTTTCAGGTTATCAACTTTTGGAATGTATATTGGTAATACTTATCCTCCCAATTGAAATAACAGACACCGGGAAATAAATTACTTGTAATAAAACAGTTAGCAGGGCCATGAGTTTATAAAACTCCATCAGCAGCCAATTGTAGTAAAGGCCTGACTGACATCATGACGCAAGAGAAAAAAGTGAATATGTTTAGACAACCAGAATCAAAAGAGATACAATTTAGCGATATTTTAGACAGCGAAACGGAATTCATCCCTTTGCTTTCGCAGGAAGATGAAGACCAGATGAATGCGGAAGAGGTGCCGGAAACACTGCCATTGCTACCACTTCGGAATACGGTTTTATTTCCGGGTGTGGTAATCCCCATAACCGTTGGCCGGGACAAATCCATACAGTTAATTCGGGAAGCCTATGCTTCAAAAAAACCCATTGGGGTGGTGGCACAAAAAGACCCGGAAATCGACGACCCAAAGGCTGATGATCTTTTTGCCATTGGCACAATGGCGCATATCATGAAAATTCTGCAAATGCCTGACGGCAACACCACTGCAATCATCCAGGGAAAAAAACGCATCAAAATCAACGAAATCACCACCGACGATCCATACTTTATGGGGCGGGTCAGCAATTTCGAATCGGATAAAAAACTGATTGAGGATGACAATTTCCAGGCCCTGATTTCTTCGCTGAAAGACCTGTCAATTCAAATCATAAAGCTTTCGCCGAACATCCCCAGCGATGCGGCTTTCGCCATCAAAAACATCGAAAGCACCGTTTTCCTGGTCAATTTCGTTTCGAGTAACCTGAACATCAAGATACCCGAAAAGCAAAAACTGCTCGAAATCAGTATGGTTACCGAAAGGGCCAAAAAAGTGCTGCAAGCCCTCAGCAAGGAACTGCAAATGCTGGAGCTGAAGAATGAAATCCAGGATAAGGTAAAAACCGATCTCGACAAACAACAACGCGACTACATCCTGAACCAACAACTTAAAACCATCCAGGAAGAGTTGGGCGGCACTTCGCAGCAACAGGAAATCGAGGAACTTCGCGAAAAGGCAAAAGACAAAAAATGGTCGGAAGAAGTGGCCGAGACTTTTGAAAAGGAAATTGCCAAGCTGCAGCGCATCAACCCCAACGCAATGGATTATTCCATCCACCTCAACTACCTGGAAACACTGGTTGACCTGCCATGGAATAAATATACACAGGATAATTTTGATCTGAAGCACGCCCAAAAAATTCTGGACGAAGATCATTATGGTCTCGAAAAAGTGAAGGAACGCATCATCGAATACCTGGCCGTACTCAAACTCAAGGGCGACATGAAATCCCCAATCATTTGCCTGCTGGGCCCTCCCGGCGTTGGCAAAACTTCACTGGGAAAATCCATAGCACGTGCACTGGAACGCAAATACATCCGCATGTCGCTGGGCGGCCTGCGCGATGAAGCCGAAATTCGTGGGCATCGCAAAACCTATATCGGGGCGCTGCCGGGCAGGATTATTCAAAGCATCAAAAAGGCAAAATCCTCCAATCCGGTTTTTGTGCTGGATGAAATCGACAAAGTTACCGGTGCCACCGTAAACGGCGATCCTTCAGCTGCATTGCTGGAGGTGCTGGACCCGGAGCAGAACACCACTTTTTACGACAATTTCCTGGAAATGGAATACGACCTTTCAAAGGTTCTGTTTGTAGCCACAGCCAACACGATGAGTACCATCCACCCCGCGCTGCGCGACCGTATGGAGATCATCGATATTAACGGGTACCTGCTTGAGGAAAAACTGGAAATTGCCAAACGACACCTTATTCCCCGTCAGCTAAAAGAGCACGGAGTGAAACGCCAGGAGCTTTCATTTCCGAAAAAGACTATCGAAACCATCATCGATAATTATACCCGTGAATCCGGGGTGAGGCTGCTCGAAAAGCAAATCGCCAAAATCATCCGCAACAAAGCCCGCTATATTGCCGAAGGCGATGATTACGAGAAAAAGCTCACACAGGATGAGCTGGACAAAATTCTGGGTGCTCCAAAGTTTCAGAAAGACCAGGCCATCAGCAACGAATTTGCAGGCGTGGTAACGGGCCTTGCATGGACATCCGTGGGTGGTGAAATCCTGTTTGTGGAGTCGAGCCTGAGCCCGGGAAAAGGCACCATGACCATTACCGGAAACCTGGGTGATGTGATGAAGGAATCGGCTACCATTGCTTTTGAATACCTGAAATCGCATGCCGGCCACTACAACATCGATCCGGCCATGTTTCAAAAATACAACCTGCACATGCACATTCCGGAAGGCGCTACCCCCAAGGACGGCCCATCGGCGGGAATTACAATGCTTACCAGCCTGGCATCGGTTTACACACAGCAAAAAGTGCGTGCCAGTATTGCCATGACCGGTGAAATTACATTGCGCGGCAAAGTGCTTCCGGTTGGCGGCATCAAAGAGAAAATCCTGGCTGCAAAACGGGCTAAAATCAATACCATTATCCTTTCCACAGAAAACCGCAAGGACATCAACGAAATCAGCGAAAAATACATCAAAGGGCTGAATTTTTTCTATGTGGATACAATGATTGAAGTGCTGGATTATGCCTTACTCAACGATAAAGTGAAAAATCCGCAAAAATTTCTATTGAACTGATAAACATGGGCAAAACATTAAAAAATACCAGGGCAGCATTCCAGGCCATGATCAGCTTCAGAAACTACAGGTGGGCAGCCCGGCTACTGGGTTTTATGGGCATTGTGCTGATTGCATCATTTATGATTGGCGAAGGTTTTGCTATGATCAAAGAAGCCAGAGCATCTTATGACCTGCTGTTTTTGCTCACCCTGTTCACCTTTTCCTTTTTTGCATACGTCATTGGCTGGATTATCGAAATAGTTGGTGGATCGTTGTTACTACTGTCGGGGATCGCCATTGCATTTTATTTAAGCTTTTCCGAAGTTTTCACAGGCACAGGATACGTCATGCTCATGTCGTTGCCCTTTATCATTCCGGGCATCCTGTTTTTACTGTCGTGGCGCAACAAACTACTCCGTATGAAAAACGGTACTCAATCTTAGCACCATGAATCTGATCAGGCCATTTCTGAATCACAGCAACTACAAATATTTTACCATCGGCTGGGCAGCAGTTATTTTCATTGTTTCTACCATTCCCAATCTCCCACAGCCTGAAGTAGCTGATGATAAAGCCTACAGCATCCGCTTCGATTACCTCTTTCACTTTTTGGTGTATTTTGTTTTGGGCTTGATAACGGCTGTATGGCAAACCGGCCAAAACCTGAAAATACCGATCAAAAGATATCTGATTATTGTCGTTTTGGGGTTGGCTTTTTCATTCCTGGATGAATGGCACCAGGTGTTGGTTCCCGGGCGCAGATTTAATCCGGTTGATTTTTACCTGAATGCCACCGGGTTTCTTGCTGGCTTTTTATTCACCTATCATTACCTCATCCACCATCTGATGAAAAAGCTGGGGAAGTTTCCGCAGTTTTACGACAACCTTTTTGGGAGCAAAAACTTTTAGCCTGAATATTTCAATTAATTACCGATCATTTGCCAAATCCTTCCCGGTGCGGTAATATAAAAATCACTGGTTTTTAAAGAATTAGAATTAGCTCCGCTCTCCTGAAAAAAAATCGGATTTATACTGGAACAGCACGTTAAAGGTGGTGAGGCTACCATAAATACGTGTGATGTATTGCTGAAGACTAACCTTTTCTTCATCCGAAAGCTTGCTGCTGTTGATACGCTGCTCCATCACCCTGAGGCGGTCGCGCACCATGACAATCTTATGAAAAAATGTTTCGATGGGTATTTCCTTGGATGTAAGTCCTTCCCGTCCGGGTTGAAGGATCATCTTTCCACCGGTCCACTTGTCCCCCATTTCTATCAGTTCCTGCAAATCCGTGTAGCGTTTCAGCACCTTTACCATCATAGCTTCCACCTGCGCGTAACTCACCATGTCGCGGTCGGGCTCCATGACATCAATCACTTCAAGGTTCTCATAACCGGTTGAAATTTTACGCCATCCATGATCCATAAACACAATTTCGAAAGCATCTGATGATGCCTGAATAATTACACCTGATCCAAATTCCGGGTGCCTGACCCTTGAACCTATTCCTAAAGTTTGTTCTTCCATATCGTTGTAAGTTGATTAAATGGATAAATGAATATATTTCGATAATTTGCTGCGTTCCGAATCAATAAAAAAAATTATTTTTGCGCCTCATTGAATAGGAACAATCAAAATTAAGTCACAAATTTAAACTACTGGGAGGTAAAATGTTTAAAAATTTATTTCTTTTTGCAATGATTGCTGTATTATTTACAGCGTGTAACAGTGCCACAACCGAATCAGGGGAAAAAGCTGCGGCCACTGAGCAGCAAACGGAAGAAATCCTTATGATGACCAGCATGGATTTTCACACGCACCCTGAAGATTTCGTAGGAAAAAATGTGGTTATCGAAGGTACGGCGGTTCATGTTTGCAAGCATGGTGGAAAACGCATGTTCATCATTGGTGATGAAAGCGAGGAAGACCGTATTCAAATCAAAGCGGGTGATGCTATCGACGCTTTTGATGTTGAACTGGAAGGGAGCGATGTAACTGTTAAAGGCCTCATGGACGAACTCCGGATTGATGAACCTTATCTCACCGAATGGGAAAACGAACTGAAAGCCGACAACCCGGAATCCGAAATGAAAATCCACCGCGGTGAAGAAGGACACGAGCATGATGAAGGCGATCCCAATGCCGAATATGAGCAGATCGCTCAGTATCGCCAGCAGCTCAAAGACAAAGGTGTTGACCACCTTTCGTTCTACTCAATTGTTGCCGAAGAGTACAAAGAAAAAAAGTAAACTGATTTTTTGATCAGGACAGAGGCCCCGGAAGTTACATTTCGCGGCCTTTTTTAATACCCATACAATCATGAAGAAGATAAAATGGAGAAAATATAACCGGGCCATCCACCGCGATTTGGGATACTTCTTTTTTGCCATGTCGGTAATTTATGGCCTTTCGGGAATTGCCGTGAATCACATTGGCGACTGGAACCCGAATTACATTGTCAGCAGCAAGCTGGTGGATTTTGGTAACCGGATAGATCGTAATATTTCCGAGGAAGAGGTCATCGATCTGCTCGAAATCTACGGTGAGGAAGACAATTACAAAAAGCATTTTTTTCCAAACAGCAATCTGCTCAAGGTTTTCCTGGATGGCGGCAGTATGCTGGTAAACGTAAACACCGGCCAGGGCGAAATTGAGAAGATCAGCCGCAGGCCCATTTTCCACGCCGTAAATTATCTCCACTACAACCCCAAAAAATGGTGGACCTGGTTTTCGGATGCCTATGCCGGTGCATTGGTCATTCTTGCAGTTACCGGTTTATTTATATTGCGTGGTAAAAACGGCATCACCAGGCGCGGCGCATGGCTTACCATTGCCGGCATTATCATTCCCATTGTATTTTTAATTTTATATTACTGATCATTCCGGAGCTTAAACACTGGAAGTTTACACTGTTTTTTATTTCTTTGTTTCCTTTTTTCAAAATAACAGCATTTAAATGGAAGCAAACAGAAGCAGTGGAATACTTCTCCACCCTACCTCACTCCCCGGAAATTATGGCATAGGTTCTCTCGGAAAACATGCCTTTAAATTTGTTGATTACTTAGAAAAAGCAGGCCAGAAACTCTGGCAGGTGCTCCCCATGGGCCACACGGGCTATGGTGATTCCCCATACCAGTGTTTCTCAATCTTTGCCGGAAACCCTATCCTCATCGATCTGGACTTTTTAAAAGAGGAAGGCCTGCTAACTGATGCAGACCTGAAAACACCATTCCTTTTCCCCGAAGACCGCGTGGATTATGGCGCTGTCATTAATTTTAAACGCCAGGCTCTCAGCAGGGCCTACGACAGTTTTCTGCAAAAAGATGCCGGGCAAACCGATTTTGAAGGCTTTAAAGCTGAAAATGCCAACTGGCTTTATGATTACGCCTTGTTTATTTCGATTAAAGAATCGTATGGTGGAAACCCCTGGTGGGACTGGAAAGATGACATCAAGATGGGGGATAAGAAAGCCATGAAAAATTTTACCGATGCGCATCAGGATGAAATTGGATTTCATCAGTTTGTGCAATACCTTTTCAGCAAGCAATGGAAAAACGTTAAGCAATATGCCAACAACAAGGGCATTACATTAGTTGGAGATATTCCGCTTTACGTGGCCCACGACAGCGCAGATGTATGGGGCAATCCGGAAGTTTTTCAATTTGATGAGGAACGCAACCCCTTGCATGTTGCCGGGGTGCCGCCAGATTATTTCAGCCGCACAGGGCAACTCTGGGGCAACCCGCTTTACGATTGGGATTACATGGAAAAGAATGGTTTTAGTTGGTGGATCGAAAGGATAAAAGCCACAACCGATCTTTACGATATTGTTCGGATCGACC
>JAGYLT010000389.1 GCA_018400545.1 Bacteroidales bacterium | reverse complement strand
GGAGTATTGGTGTTGTCTGGAAATTTCGAGTAATCCGCTAACCTGATCCTCAACCGGAATTCCACTTAATGAAGTAAGGATACTATCAGCCATCTGTGGCCTTGCCAAAGATGGTTGTATGGTCAAAATGTTTATGATCAGCAAAAGCAGGAAGGTCATCAGCCTGCAACATATTGAATGTAAATCGCCCATTTCTTTTTTTTTCACAAAAATACAAAGGAAAACATTAAAATTTCACCTCAAATCTTACCATCATCAAACAACGATTAAGGCCTGTATAAATGGCAGTGCAGCCCTCCCTCCGGCAAGGCAGGAACACCGGGGATACCAGCATTGAGAAGCGATCAACATTGCTAATGCCGCGATCTCCGTGCGGACAGGTTTTACTTTCAGGAAAGCCTTATTGAGCACCTTCCGGGGATTAAGGTATTGTTGTTGCATTTACGCCTGAATATTTCTATCCGATCATTTTACGGTTCGAACCGTAAAAAATTGGGGATTTCTCCGTACCGTCTTTATACCGGGGCTATATTAGCAGTAAAAATAATGCGATGCATTGCGGCTGGATTTTATGAAATGTTTTCGGGATAAACCATAACAAAATTGCCTTTGAGGATCGATTCAGGCATCCTGAAGGTTAGCTGCCAAAAATTGTGCGCGTATGAAACCGATTGTTGCCGGGCATTGATGATGGCGATGAGCTGATAATCGGATGCGTTGATATCGGCAAAAATGTCAGATGTTCCTTTTTCCCAGTTTACATAACCCGCCATGCCGGCAATCTGAAATGTTTTTCTTATGGTGCTGATGGACTGTTCACCTGCCCTGAAAGTGAAAGAGCAGTTGAGTTGTTTACCGAAATTCAACAGGCTTTCCATCCAGCTTTTGAACCCCGCTTCCATTTCAGCATGATCAGGTACAATTACCAGGACTTTTTTAATGGTATTTATCGGATTCGGGAAATTGCAAACGATCACCTCACTGGGCGATTCGAGCACCACGTGTTCAAGCAAATTGCCGAAAACCCGACGCAATTCAGAAGATTGTCCGCTCCAGCCCATGATTATTTTATTGATGGACATTTCTTTTGACACCCTGACAATGGCCACAGGCACATTTACATCGAGGCGTGTAAGCCCTTCCAGTTCCACACCGGATTCCACTGCATTCCTGATGATG
Source organism: Bacteroidales bacterium (assembly GCA_018400545.1). The sequence goes on along the minus strand of JAGYLT010000389.1, from coordinate 1,469 downwards.
CTGCTCATCAGCGACTTTTGTGAGCGTACATTTTTGCTGGCTTCTCTGTCGTCTTTAACTACTGATAAGGGGTAAATGGGTTCCGGTGTGCCAGGAGTTTTTATATAAACTGCCAGTTCAATAAGTTTGTCGGCAGTTTTAGGATTGGAAACCGGGATCAGGATTCTACAATTCTGGTGGGCCAGACTTCCTGAATAATCACGCTCTCCCGACAGCACCATCTTTCTGGCATATTTATCAGTAATAAATGAGCTGACTAATGATGTGGCTATGATAAGTACCATAACGGCATTGAAGATATCTTCGGAGAGTAGCCCGAAATCGAGGCCAACAAAGGCTATGGCCAGTGTAGCAGCAGCCCTGGCAGTGGTAAGCCCGTACAGGGTGTACATTTCGGTTTTGGTGAGCAGGAATATAATTTTTGTAAGCCAGGCAGCGAGCCATTTACCCGACAAGGCAACGATAACTATGACCAATGCATAAAAAAATACTGCCATACTGCTTATAACAACCACCAGATTAAGCAGCATCCCTACACTGATAAGAAATACAGGTATGAAAAGCGTGTTGCCCACAAAGTTTATTCTGCTCATCAGCGGCGATGCCTGAGGTATTACATTGTTGAGAACCAGACCGGCAAAAAATGCCCCAATGATGGGTTCAGCCCCGGCAAATTCGGCACCGAAGGAAGCTGCAAACATTACAGTGATGATAAACAAGAATTGGATTTTGTTGTCGGCGGGAATAATTCTGAAAAACCACCTGCTGAGACGCGGTAGCCCCAGAAAAATCAAAAGCAGAAAAATTGCAAATGGTACAACAAAACTCCAGATTATATTCACCTCACTGCTGTTTTGGCTTGTGGATACCAGCGCAAGGATCAGCAAAACAATGGTGTCGGCGATAATGGTTCCGCCGATGGCAATGTTTACGGCCAGCGATTTGGTGATGCCGTAACGTTCAACAATCGGGAAGGCGATGAGGGTATTTGATGCCAGCATAATTCCTACCAAAACTGATGAAGCATCTGTCCATCCAAATACTTTACTGGCTATTAAATATGCCATGGCAAATGGTATGGCAAATGAAAGCAGGCCAAATACTGAATTTTGAAGCCCGGTGCGCCTGAACTGTACCATTTCGAATTCCAGGCCTGCGAGAAACATCAGGTAAAGCAGGCCTACCTCCGAAAAAAGTTCGATAATATCGCTGTGCCCGATAACATTAAATGCTTGCGGGCCAAGCAGAAATCCGCTCAGGATCAAGCCTACTATAGTGGGTACCTTGCTTTGCCTGAGCATCAAAGGCACAAGAAGTATCATCAATAAAATCGCGGTAAAAATCAGTACCGGCTCGTTTATCAGGGCTCCGTGTGTTTCTGTCATTAATCAGGAAATTACGTATTAAACTTGAATTACCGCCTCCAAAATCCAGTGCTGAAAATTACAAAAAAAGTGAATATTTCAAGC
>JAGYLT010000388.1 GCA_018400545.1 Bacteroidales bacterium | reverse complement strand
CGTTTGCAACTATATTAATTTTGCAAAGCTAAACCTTGAAATAATGCGAATCACAAAAATTGCTTTGTCTGCGAGATTAATCCTGATCGGCCTTGCCTTGATGACGGTAATGCCATTGATATCGCAAAACTACAAGAAGGTGGAACCCCGCACAGGCGAAGGGATATTTTCTTTGCTGCGCCGCTATAACCTGCCTCCCACGGATTATTTTGATGCCTTTATCGATTTAAACAAAGATCGCCTGGGCGATGACCTCAAGTTGAAAACAGGAAATACATATCTGCTTCCGGTGGAGGTGCAGAGTTCATCCGATCCTTCCAACGAAACCGGTGTGTTCCCCATTTTTGGCATCGATTATCAAACCGTTGAATTCAAGGATAATAAGCTGCAGGGGGCCATTTTTTATATCGTTGCCGGGCATGGAGGTCCTGATCCGGGGGCTGTCGGGAACAATTCGGGCCACATGCTTTGCGAGGATGAATATGCCTATGATATCGGGCTTCGGCTGGCGCGAAACCTGCTTGAGCACAATGCTACCGTTTATGTGATTACCCGCGATCCGAATGACGGTATTCGGGACGATAGCTACCTGAAATGCGATAAGGATGAATATTGCTGGGGGGATCTGAAAATTCCCCTGAACCAGACCCGGAGGCTTCGCCAGCGGGCTAACGCCATCAATAAACTAAGTAAAAAATATTCCGGCAGGTATCAGCGGACTGTGGAATTGCATGTGGACTCCAGGTATCAAAAGCAAAAAGTGGATATCTTTTTCTATCATCACCCCAATAGCAGCAAAGGCAAAGCTCTGAACGAAATACTTTATCAAACCATCAAGGAAAAATACGATGTACACCAGCCCAATCGCGGCTATTACGGCACCATCAGTGGGCGCAGGCTCTACATGCTCCGGCACGCCAATCCGGTTTCAACTTATATCGAACTGGGAAACATCAACCACTATCGCGATCAGAAGCGATTGCTGGTGGTGGATAACCGCCAGGCCATTGCCAACTGGCTTACACTGGGGTTAATCAAGGATTATGAGAAAAACAAATAGTTTCCAACCTTCGCATTACGCAATTGATTCGAATTAAATTTTGTGTAATCCGATCAATTAGATGATAAAAGAAAGTCGTGTTAATGAGAAATGAGTGTTGTGGTTTCAGGAATTTGCTGTAGCTCCACCCGCAACATGTTGAGCGCCGCCAGTGCAGATTTCCGGATGTTTCTGCCACGATGCTCCCCAAACAAATACTTTTTGGCAATTATACTTTCAGGAGTGGCCAGGGCAATCCAGGTTGTGCCCACGGGTTTTTCATCCGTACCCCCATCCGGGCCGGCAACCCCCGAAACCGCAAGCGCATAATCAGTGCCGAACTTTTCCCGCGCCCCGGCAGCCATTTGCCTGACCACTTCCTCGCTAACAGCGCCATGCGCATCAATATCTTTAGCTTTAACATTGAGCTCCTTTATTTTTACTTCGTTGGCATATGAAATCGTGCTTCCCCGGTAATAATCCGAACTTCCCGGAATGCTGGTGATGAGGTGCGCAATGTATCCGCCGGTACAACTTTCGGCGGTGGAAAGGGTTTGGATTTTTTCCCGGAGCAATTTGCCGGTAACACCTTCCAGGGTATCTTGATTGTATCCAAAAATTAGATCAGGGATTATGGATGCTAGTTTCTTTATCTGGTTATCCAGCGATTTACGCAGGGCGTCTTTGTCCGATCCCACAGCAGTTATCCGGAGCCTTACGATTCCGGGTTGCGGCAGATAGGCGAGTTTCACATTTTCTGGCAGTTCGTCTTCCCAGGTTTCGATAATCTTTGCCAGGAGTGATTCACCAACACCATGGGTCAGCACGGTTTTATGTACAATGTAGCTGGAGTTGAGGTTTTCAGCAAGCCGTGGCAGCACCTCGTTGGTAACCAGGGGTTTCATTTCAAATGGCACACCCGGCATCGAAACATAAATCACGTCGTTTTTCTCGAACCACATTCCCGGTGCTGTTCCGTTGGGATTCGACAGTGGCGTGCAATTGGCAGGAACATCGGCCTGCTGGCGGTTCAGTTCGGTGACTTTGTATCCGCGGGCTTTGAAAAGTTTTTCCACATTTTTAAATGAAGGTTCATGGAAAGTCAGTTCTGTATCAAAATATTCGCATAGCGTATGTTTGGTGATATCGTCTTTGGTAGGCCCCAGTCCGCCGGTCATGAGTACCAGGTCAGCCCGCTGTGATGCGTCTCCCAGCGTTTTAAGGATGTGATCGCGCTCGTCGGAAATGCTGGTAATCTGGTGCACGCGGATTCCGACCAGGTTTAGTTGCTCTGCGATCCATGCTGAATTTGTATCGATCACCTGTCCAATCAGCAACTCATCGCCAATGGTTATGATTTCTGCTTTCATAATCAAAATGTTAACTTTGCTCTTTTTTTTGCAAAAGTAGGCATTGCAGGCAAAAGATAGGTATTGGGTTAATTTGTGCCCGCAAGAAAACTATTAATGTTGAAAATCAGAATTTACCCCTGCCCTAAAGGGGGTTCTGATTTTCAACAGTTTGCTCCCGGAATTTATCCCGCAACTGCGGGAGGGATGGGGTAAACAAACTGTTGAAAATCGAATTTGTGAGTTTTCCTGCGGAGACTAATTAGTTATT
>JAGYLT010000387.1 GCA_018400545.1 Bacteroidales bacterium | reverse complement strand
TGTTAAAATGTCTTGCATTTGTATGAAAAATGTATTAATTTAGTCCTGCAAAGTACAGGTAAATAAATTTAATGTCCAAGTTTTTAGACATTAAAATCTAAGTTTTTAAACATTCTAAATAACAAAGCTATGATTTACAAAAAGATACGTGAATTTATTGAGCTAAAAAAAATCTCAGTAGATGAACTTGGAAGATTGTCTGGGATAAAAAAAGCCACAATCCATAACATAGTTAAAGGTGAAACCGAAATGAAAATAGGCCAATACATGCGCATTGTAGAGGCGTTGAAGGTTCCCCCGGGCTACTTCATAAGCGAAAAAACGATAGATAGTAATATGGCGATGGAGCCACAGGGATCGTATTATTTACAAAAGGAAGTTGATTTAATGAGAAAGATAGTCCAGGAAAATGAACGCTATATCCAACGTCTTGAAAAAGATTTATCGAGCTATGAAAACAGCGCAAAAGAAACATAACAACCAGCGTCACAAACAGCGTCAAATCCGTGTTAAAATGGCATCAAAAGGTAATCAGCGTCAAACGCAAATCATTTAAAATGAGGGTAGTGTGTGGGTGAAATAGAATCTCTCCCTCGCTACCACCACACCCAAAAGCGTTGTAAACTACCGCTTTAGGGTGTTAAATGTTTGACGCTGGCGTCAATTGGCGCCAACTTCCCGAAATTGCCGCACGGGTTTGTTAATCAAATACATAGCAAGCCCATGAATCCTTTTACATTACCGAAATTGTACGATGCCGACGGCGATTTGTCTCGGCAGTGGTACGTACACTACAATTTTAAGCACCCCGAAACCGGCAGGATGCAGCGGTTCAGGGTGGCCATAAGCCGGGCCATTAAGACCAGGGGCGCGCGGTATGAGCGTGCCGCTGAGATTAAATTGGAACTAAAACAAAAGCTGCTCAGCGGTTTCGATCCGTTTGTGAGCGATGCAAAGCAGGGCACCCCGGCGGTGGATGCGATAAGCTACGCGCTGAAGCTGAAGATTGCCACAAACGGAAAGCGCACCAGGTACACATATAGCAGCGTGGTGCGGCAGTTCGTTGCATGGCTTGAAAAAAAGCGGCTTGACCGTAAGCCGATCGAAAGCATCACCATGGCCGTGGCCGATAGCTATTCCGATTACCTGATAATGGATGATTCAATCAGTAATCGCACTTTTAATAATCGGATATCCGCGCTGCGCACGATTTTTAATTTGCTCGTGAAAAAGGGATACGTGGATGTGAACCTTTTTAACTTGATAGATTATTTGCCGCAGCGGGAACCAGAGATCACAGCCTTCACTCCGGCAGAACTGCAACTGATAGCTGATCGATTGCCGCGCGATCACTATCAGTTGTGGGTGGTCTCTCAGTTTGTGTTTTATTGCTTCATCCGCCCGGCGGAGCTGGTTAGGTTGCAGTTTAAAAACATCAGGTGGGATGAGCAGGTGGTGGAAGTGCCTGGCAACAAAAGCAAGAACGGCAAAAGCGCGATGGTGTTTATACCCGACAGGATGAAGGAGAACCTGGCCGGGTGGGACCGAAACTGGCCGCCGGATTATTATTTGTTCTCAAACAATTTCGCGCTCACCCCTGGCAGCAAGGAGATAGCACCCACCAGGATAGCCGGCGCCTGGCAGCCGCTTGCAAAAAAGTACGGTATCCGGAAACACATTTATGATCTGAAGCACACCGGCAACGGCCATGCCAACGCCTGTGGCATAAGCCTGCGGGATATCCAGTTGCAGAACAGGCATCACAGCCTGGAGCAGACGCAGGAATATTTTGATAAGTTCAGGCGGGTGCCTGGTGAAGGGTTTAAACAAAAATTTACCGGATATTAAAAACCCCGCCGGGTGCGCTTATCATTCGCAGGCAATGAGGCCTGCATCGGGAAGCGTGCGGGGTCTTGTTGTTGCAAAAATAAAAAAAACCCGGCATCTGGTGTGATGCCGGGAAATAACAAACTATGAAAAACTGATTACACAAATTGCGATAGCCAAAGTTTTTTTACGATCTCAGCGATCAGGTCGGCACCCTCGTCCACCATATTTTCAAAATCAAGGTTGTTGAAGGATTCGCAGGTCTGCAAAAATTCCGAGGCAACCTCCGGGCTCCAATTTTCAAGAGCATTGTACCCTGCCTTTAATGCGGCGTTCAATACCATGCCATCCAGCCATTCCAGGACGCCCTTCAGTTTGATCATGTCGTCGAGCCTTTCGGCTGTTTCTTTTAAGATTTCGTTTTTATCCATAATTTAAAGATTTAAAGATTTATGACGATTCTTGGACGAGGATATTCTGTATTGCCGTTGACAGTCTGCTTCCAAATCTCCAATTTAGAAACACCGTCAAGTCTATAACCACGCCCACCTGATTGAGATGTACTCGTTTTGTAGCTAAATTTACCACGACCTTCCTTATAAACAAATACATAAAGATCAACTTCCTTATCAGATTCAACCCAAAAGTAATCCCCAAAATTCCCAACTGGTTTACTTACAATATTATAATCATCTGATTCGTACAATATTATCGCCTCTGGTTCCGGTTCCGGCTCTGGTTCTGCATTGCGTTCGATCTGTACAAGCTTTTGTGTTTGCACCAGGTCACCGTTAATTCTGTTAGTCCCGGTTGCAGTGATAGTGACGTTCTCCACGTG
>JAGYLT010000386.1 GCA_018400545.1 Bacteroidales bacterium | reverse complement strand
ATCATGAAAAATTTAAAATCAACATTACTCGCAAGTCTTTTCTTAGGACTTTTGGTTATTGCCAATCCGCTGTTTGCCACCAAAGGTGATGCAAAAGCACCTACCTCAACAATCGTGGATGTAGCAGTAAACGATGCCAGATTCAGCACACTTGTTGAAGCTGTATCAAAAGCAGGTCTGGTAGATGCTCTGAATGCCGCAGGCCCTTACACAGTATTTGCCCCGACAAATGACGCTTTCGATGCCTTGTTCAGCAAACTTGGCGTTGACGGTGTAAAAGATTTAACTTCAGAGCAGCTTAAACCGATTTTGCTGTATCATGTTGTAAATGGTAAAGTGATGAGCTCTGATGTAAAATCAGGCATGGTTCCAACGCTGAACGAAAACGCTCAACTGGACGTGAAAGCGAAAAAAGGCAAAGTATCGATCAACAAAAATTCAAATGTAATAATCACCGATATCGAAACTTCAAACGGTGTAATTCACGTAATTGATAACGTGCTTGTACCTGACACAAAAGAAAAGAGAGCTTCCAAAAGTGGAGGTTGCTAAAAATTTAGTGATAGCGTAATTTTTTTCATAGGTAAGGTAAAAGTCTCGTCGGAATCCGGCGGGGCTTTTTTTTATGGCATAATCCGGTGAACACCAATCGAATATTTTTTGGATAAGATTTCGAGTATTCGCTCATAATCTTCCTTATTCTTTACAAAATCAAGGTTGTTGGTATCGATGATCAGTATGCGCATGCCGGATTTCTGGCGGATAAAATCGAGGTAACTTTCCTGGATTTTTTCGAGGTACTCGGGTTTGATGTCTTTTTCATAATCCCGGCCACGATTGTGGATATTATGCATCAGGTTGTCGATGGTTTGATAAAGATAAACCAACAGGTCGGGTTTGGGCAGGGATTCGCTGATGATGTCGAACAATTTTTTATAGAGGCCAAAGGTATCTTCGGGCAGGTTTTTCCGGGCAAAAATGAACGATTTATTGATAAAATAATCCGAAACGGTGAAACTTTTAAAAAGGTCGCGGCTGGTGAGCTGGTGTTTTAATTGTTCATAGCGCTCGGCCAGAAACGACAGCTCCAGCGGAAACGCATATTTATCCGGCTCCTTGTAAAACTTGGCCAGGAAAGCGTTCTCCTCAAACGTTTCAAGAATAAGTTTTGCATTGTAGTCATCGGCAATCCTTGTGGAAAGTGTGGTTTTGCCGGCGCCAATGTTTCCTTCTATCGAGATGAAATTATAATCCGTTAAACCCATTGCCCGTTTTTCATTTCAGATTTTTCAATGTTCAGTTTTTTTACTGTCAGCTTATCCACACATAATTCCAAAAGTTCACCCACCGTTTTTTTTAGTTTGGGATGCCTGATCCCGGGTGCAATTTCATTCAGCGGTTCCAGCGTAAACCTCCGCTGATGCAACCGGGGATGGGGGATAACCAGATCGTTTTCATCAATTACCAGCTCATCATAAAACAAAATATCAATGTCCAGCGTCCGGCAGGCATATCCGGAATGTTGTTCACGCTTTCTGCCGGCCTGCTTTTCAATTTCAAGCACGGTTTTAAGTAATGCATTTGGTGAGTGTCTGGTTTGGATTTCGATCACGGCGTTCACAAAATCATGCGCACTGTCAAATCCCCAGGGTTCGGAGGCATACAAGGCAGATTGTTTTTTTACTTCCCCTGCCTTTAGCCCGATTTCCCGGATGGCAAACCGGATGTTTTCGGTTTTGTTTCCAAGGTTGCTGCCCAGCAAAAGATAGCAGGTATGTTTGGTTTCTGTGGATTTCACCGGGCCAAAAATACATGAAATTTGTCCTGCTGCCGGATCATTGGACGCTTAAAATATCAACAGCCTATTCAGCGGAAGTTGACAAATCGTGATAGATATATGCAGGACCGTTTAGCATATTTTATATTTTGTAAGATTTACGAATTATGGTTGGTAACAAATATTTGAGATATTTGCATATCATTAAATATTAACCTAAACAACTTCAAAAATCATGAAAGACTTTTTTAAATTTATGTTTGCCTCCATGCTGGGGATGCTCATCATGTCGGTAATTTTATTTTTTGTTTTCCTGGGGATGGTAACCTCATTTGCCAACATGATGGAAAAGCAGGAAACTGAAGTGGCAGAAAATACACTTCTGAAAATTAACCTGAATACACCCATCATCGACAGGACTTCAAAAGATCCGTTTTCGGATTTCAATTTCACAACCATGGAACCTTCCAAATCCATCGGTCTGAATGACATCATCACAAACCTTGAAAAAGCTTCCCGCGATCCGAATATCAGCGGAATTTATCTAAACCTCACCGGATTGCAGGCCGGAATGGCCACCATCGAAGAAGTGCGCAATGCAATCATGGATTTCAAGGAATCCGGAAAATTTATTCTGGCCTACAGCGATTCATATACACAGGCGTCTTATTATCTCGCCACCACAGCCGACGATATTTATCTCAACCCTGAAGGCATGGTTGATTTCAGGGGACTTTACGCCGAACTAATGTTTTTTAAGGGAACCATCGAAAAGCTGGACGCCGAAATGCAAATCATCAGGCACGGAAAATATAAAAGCGCTGTTGAGCCCTTCATGCTCGATAAAATGAGTCCTGAAAACCGGGAACAAATGGAAGCCATTGTGGAAGGAATCT
>JAGYLT010000385.1 GCA_018400545.1 Bacteroidales bacterium | reverse complement strand
CTGTGGCCTCGTTGGATGCACTGAAAACTACGTTGTTAAAAATTCCGGAACCTGAATCGTGATCGTCCAGGCTGGGGTATTCACCATCAAAAATAAAACTACTGGAATTATTATTGAAGGTCATATCGAAAGTTCCATAGAAATTAAAAGCACCTTCCAGAATGATATCCTCACTATCATAGTTATTAAAAATGGCTCCTGGAGCAACAAAGATTAGGTTTTGAACTCGCAATGGATTCGTACTGTACGTGCTTAAGCCGAGGTGTGCTCCGCCATATTTGTAGATTCTGAGATTGTAGAATGTATTGTCGGGATCATAGCTGCGGATGTATCCGTCGGTATTACCTCTGAAATCTACAAAGCCCGTTGCGGGATTAAGGTCGGAGCCGTTTTGAGCCTCCCAGATGCCGTGAACATTGATAAATGTTTGGTGTTGATTTGCCGTCAGTTCAGAGGTAGGATGCCAGAAGATATCACCCTTAATTGTAAATTCACCATCCTCCTGGTCCATAATCACTTCACCATGGATATTTGCATCTTCTTCAACAATCATCTCATGATCGTAAAACCTTAATCGTGCACCACTTTCAAGTAAAAGCGACTTACAAGCTTCATTGGGCACGGAACTAAAATCATCCACAGTTACAGGTTGCCATCCTACATTTGGGATTTCAACGGGATCGCTCGCATTAGGTTTACGCCCCAAAGACCAATTACCACCATTTTGCCAATAACGGTTAATTGAACCGGTCCATACATTAGCTATTGCGTTAGTTAGGGTTATTGTATAATCTTCTACCTCGCCCCATGATGTGGTTCCACATGGCTCAACGTCTCCGGTATAGGTTATCCGGATGCGCATTTTATAGTCGCCGGTAGTGACTCCCACTGGCGGACTGATGGTTGCAGTATATGGCCCTGTGCCCGGAGTGCCGGAAACTGTTATTTCTTCGTTGGCATCAAAGAAGTCTTCATCCTGATTCCAGTCAACCCATATTCCACACTGGTCAGAACTATAGCTACTGGACCCATTAGTAACTTCGATGGTTTCACTTCCGTTTACCGGCATTTCGGTAGATAAATAACTATAGTCACGATAATTGTCGCAATCTGATGAGTTGTCGATAGATCCCATTTCCACCCGGGCAATGTATTCGTCGCAATTTGAGGAACTGGCTTCGCAGTATCCGTCAAATTCAAATGCAGCAATTTTTGTCCGCCAGCTATACCCACCCAGTGTGTATTGTGAGGTGTACCAGAATGTCTTATCATTTACAGGATCCACCGACATACTCGAGTAATCTCCCCAGCGGTTTCCGTTAGTTTGTGAATTGGAGCCGGTGTGAATGATTCCCTCTGCGAATCCCATTGTTCCAAGTGGATCAGAGGGTTTTCTGCCGGTGTAACGAATTGAAGGGTAAATACTGCTGCTGGAAATGGTATAGCCCAGGGCAATTTCGCCGGATCCGTTTTGAATAATACTTCCCATCCACCGGTGGTGTGTATCAGGCGCATAAGTTCCCTGCTGATAGATGTACCAGTTGCCACTGTATCTGCGAAGCTCATACCAGCGAATGCCGGCATGATCACTTCCGTTTACATCCACATCATGGCAACATACAATGGATTCATACGACCCAAAATTTCTGTATTGAGCGCGGTACATCAATATCTGCGGCAGTAATTCCAGTTTTTGAGCAGTACCGGGCTGCGGGATGTTGTCCCAGGTTCCACCAAAATTACTGTCGAAACCGGCAACATTCAATTGTTGCACCCGGTTAAAGGTGGAGAAGTATGGGAGTACCCAGTTTACATTCAACTCATAAACCCAGAGCTGATCGCTACCACCCCAGGCGTTGTCGTTTATAGTAATAAAATGACCCGGAGTACCGGCCGGGGCAAACGCGCCATCGTTATCAAGTGGTTGCACACAATGAAGGCCGCTGTTTGGGCGCCAGGGGTTATCGAACTTCACAACCTGGGCAGTTGCATTGCCGGCAATCATCTGGCTTCTGTTAAAAGCAACAATGTCTTCTGTTCCGCAATTTAACCCCATCAGATATGAATCGCGCCAAACCCCGAATTTTGGATAATCAGGAACTGTGCTACCCCATGAATATGCCCATACATAATAGCTACTTGTGGGGTCGGCAGTCTGGGATACAGCAACATGTATGTATTTAGTATCACCGCCGATTGAAAACTGTGAAATGAGCCAGCGATCAGCAACCTGGTCGTATAACACAATTGGGTCGCCGCTGTTGTGTTCACCTCCGGGAAGTTCACTGAAAAGAGTGTTAATATTCACCGGTCCGTAAAGCGTATTTCCCTGACGGTCGTAAATCTCCATTTTTGCATTCACCGTTTGAACATAATGATTTGGGCCAATGTCACCATTGTCGTCTGAAGGTGCCAGGCCCGAGAGAGGTGGGGTTCCCTCGAAAACCAGGCCTATATCATCAGTCAACTCATTTGATCCATGTTCCTTTTGCCAAACCGGATCCTCGCCTTCATATTTGTAAAAAGGATAATCTCTTTTTCCGCCTTCTTTGTTGAGCGATTTAATACGGCTTGGGGTATTGGTTGGTGTCATTTCTGTTAGGGGAGGGGTGATGTTGAAATACACCGGCTCATCCACTACAGGAGTTGGGCTTTGAATGTCTTGCCCTGTGATCTTTTCAGGCAGAAATACTG
>JAGYLT010000384.1 GCA_018400545.1 Bacteroidales bacterium | reverse complement strand
ATATCTGTTTCACAAATCCTACTACAGCCTACATCGTTGGTGGGCAGGGTCTCCTGATGCAAACCACAAATGGCGGCGCCGACTGGTCGAACCAGGTCTCGCTGACTGTAAGCGACCTGAATGCCATCAACTTTTATGATGAGGAAAACGGATATGCCGCCGGGCGGGATGGTGTGATTGTTTACACCAACAACGGCGGTGACCTCTGGAATTCTGAAACTCCAATCACTGCCGAACGTCTGTTGGATATTCACTTCCACGATGCCAACCATGGATACGCGGTGGGCCGCGAGGGCATAATTTTGCGGTATAGCGTTACCACCGGAATTGCGAACGATCCAGGAGAAAAAATTGGCGTTCATATAAGTCCCAATCCGGTTTTTGAGCAGGCCACCATACAAATCGACAATCGGAAAAACCGTCAATGGCACTTGGAAGTGATCGACCTGAGCGGAAGCCTGGTGATGGATATGAAAGGAATAGCGCGTGATGCGATCAGTTTTTCAAGCGATGGGTTGAATAGCGGAATGTATATCTACACCGTGAAAATCGCGGGCCGGAATACAACCACGGGAAAATTTGTAATTCAATAGGCTCAACTCATAAGCTCACTTACCCGGCCGGCTAACCGATTTCCCGGCCTCCTGACTTCCCCGGCGCGTCCGGGGATTTTTTTTGCTGCCAATTACCGGCTTGCCAATTTCATCCATCAAAAGGTATTAAAGTAACGCAGGCTATTTTTGTAGCTCACTTTGGCTTATATCCCAATCTGAATAAGTCAAAACCAAAAAGGGCATTGGTGTCTTTGTGTCAAAACTAAAAAATGCCAAAAAGGCTCAAAGACACAAAAGATTTCACCAAGATTGTCATTCAGTACCGGAGCATGCATCATGCTGTAAATCAATTTATGGCAAAACAATCTGTTTTTGATGTTCGATAAACAGGCCATTACGAGAATTGTAAAACCCAACAAATTAATTACCTCTATAGTTTCTTGCCTATCTTTGCTCCCGGTTGAAAACACTGGAAATCTTATACCGCGATGAACACCTCATCGCTGTTAACAAGCCCCACGGGCTATTGGTGCACCGCAGTTCGATTGCCACCAACACTACCCGATTTGCCATGCAGGTGCTCCGAAATCAAATCGGAAAGCACGTTTATCCCGTGCACCGTCTCGACCGGAAAACCGCCGGTGTGCTGCTTTTCGCCCTGGATAAAAACACACAATCTGCCATGCAAAAATCTTTTGCCGATGGAAAAGTCAGCAAAACCTACCTGGCCATTGTGCGCGGCCATACCGATGATTCCGGCACCATTAACTATCCACTGAAAAAAGAAAACGGAACGGTGCAGGAGGCTATCACCCATTACAAAACCATTAAACGCGGCCAGCTTGATTTTCCATCGCACCCCCACCCTACTTCGCGATATTCGCTGGTGGAGGTAAAACCAGAAACCGGAAGGATGCACCAGATCAGGCGGCATTTTGCACACATTTTTCATCCTATCATCGGCGACCGGCCGCATGGTTGCAACAAGCAAAACCGCTTCTTCAAAAACCAGTTCAACATGAACACCATGCTACTGCATGCCTCCAAAATCGGGTTTGAACACCCTGTTTCAGGAAGACCCATTCAAATCAGGGCTGAGATTGGGGATGAATTTAAACGAATGATGAAAATGATTTTTAGCCTTCCAGAATTTTGAATTTTTTTTAAAGACCCGGACTCCGATTAAATTTCTTTCCCTAATTTTGGAGTGCATAATTATTGACACTTCATTTACAGCAATTAAAAAAAAAGACTATGAAAAATTCAACAGGCAAATCCGGATTGGCCATATTATTTGCGGCCATATTTTTGAGCTTCACCACAACCAAAACTGATTGGGAAAAATCAAAACCTGAAGGCAGTATGCCATTCAAAAGGCAAGCCTTTGAAATTGAAAACATTAACCCAGTTGCAATACCCTTGGATAAGATTGATCAGGTTTATAAGTTTAAACCGGAAAATTCGGGAGATAATTTTCGATGCGTTACAACATATTCTCCATTTGCAACTGATATCGGGACATATAATGAATTGTATCTCCTTTTCAATAATGGCTGTGAGATGCCACACAGAAGTGCGATCTTCCTGGTTGGAACTTTTTTTGACATCGTATCCTTCGAAAAAATCTTGGAGTCCGTATTTCAGATCCAGTGCATTATGTTTGAGCAAAATGAATTATTTTTTCGTGCAGAGGTTTCACTGAGAATAGACGCATCTGATGTGGTTAATAAAGAAAAACAGTATAGATCTTCCGGCTCAATGGTTGAAGGAGCTATACCATCAAAAATCCTGGTAACTGCAGAAAATTAAGGGCATACTAATTTCAAATTTAAAGATTGATCCGTTATACAATCCGATCAATTCTATGCCCAATTTCGACCAAGATTGGGAAATGCAAAGCTCGTGCTTTTCCTGTAAGCAATTTTCGGATTTCGCAAGTTTATGCTTTTCTGCGCTCCAAAACCACCCCCCGGTAATCCGTTCCGGTAATGCAGGCCAGCAGTGAGGGTCAGGTCTGATGGTTTTTCAAGCAGCCATTCAAAAAGCCTGCGGTAAATTTCTTTCAGCTCATTTTTTGCTTTGGCATCAAAGGAATAATACTGGTTGATAGAAAAAAAAGCTTCGATAGCTCTGGCAGCGGCAA
>JAGYLT010000383.1 GCA_018400545.1 Bacteroidales bacterium | reverse complement strand
AATAGTTTTGTGCAATCTTACAGCGAACGTCACAAAGCCTGGGAACTCCATTTGTGGTACGAGCTAAGATTTGATGAGAGTGTGGATATTAAAAATATGGTCAGCAGCTATTTGGCGCTTCCGGAAGTTGAAATAGCTGAGCCTGAATATAAAAAGCGATTGATAATTGACCCCGGGATGGAGTGGATAACAGAGGAAACGCTACCGGATAAAAGTAATCTGCTCTCCTGGACGCCTAACGATCCGCAATACACCAACCAATGGCATTATAATAATACCGGACAGCAAAATGGCACGCCCGGTGCTGATATTTCACTGCCACAGGCCTGGGATATCGAAAAGGGAAGCAGCGATGTAATTGTGGCGGTTATCGATGATGGCATTCAATTCAATCACCCCGATCTTGCTGCCAATATGTGGCAGGGAGTGGGCTACAATTTTGTGAATAACTCTCCTAATATCACCCCCGGAAATCATGGGACTCATGTGGCAGGAACAGTTGCCGCTCTGAACAATAACGGTGTCGGAGTTTCGGGCGTTGCCGGTGGAGATGGCAGTGGCGATGGTGTAAGGCTGATGTCGTGCCAGGTATTTTCCGGGAGTGCAAGTGGCGGTTTTCAAAATGCTCCCATCTGGGCCGCCGATAACGGTGCGGCCATTTCCCAAAACAGTTGGGGTTATACAAGTGCCGGAGTTTACGAACAATCAGTTTTAACGGCCATCGACTATTTTAATGCCAATGGCGGAGGCGCGGCGCTCAACGGAGGTATCACGATTTTTGCCGCCGGCAACGATAACGATGATGGTGCCTGGTATCCGGGCTATTATTCAGGGGCTTTCGCTGTTGCGGCAACCAATAATCAGGATAAGAAATCATGGTACTCCAATTTTGGCACCTGGATCGATATCTCGGCACCCGGCGGTGAAACCAACAGTGTGAATGCCCGTGGCGTTCTGAGCACCGTCACAGGCAGCAGCTATGCATATTATCAGGGCACTTCGATGGCTTGCCCGCATGCTTCCGGTGTAGCAGCGCTGATTGCATCGTTTGCTTTTGGTGAGCTCGATGCTGATGATGTAGCTGAAATTCTGCGCAACACAACCGATAACCATTACAGCGCAAATCCCGGTTATCCCGGCCAGCTTGGTACCGGCAGGCTCAATGCGCATCAGGCGCTACTCGAAACAATGAATTATGCTACAGGAGTTGACAGGCCTCAGTCTTTCGCTGCATCCGTTGCCGGCTCACATCAAATCGATTTGACGTGGATAAAAAATGCAGCCAACGATGACGTGATCCTGGCCTGGTCGCCCGATGGTGAGTTTGGAGCTCCAGCTAACGGTAATAATTACTCCATCGGTGAAGTAATTGCCGGTGGAGGTGTTGTGTTATATGCCGGAAATGCCTCCGGATTCAGCCATCAGGAACTGCAACCGGCAACACGGTACTATTATAAAATCTGGTCGCAGAGCGGAACGCAATACTCCCTTGGACGAACTGCCCAGGCATTAACAAATTGCGAATTGACTGTTGCCCCATTTTTTGAGGATTTTGATGAAAGTGCTGTTATACCTATCTGCTGGACTACCGAAATCCTGAATGGCGATACCAACTGGGAAATGGGTGAAGGAAATGGTGGTAGTAACCCTTCTGCATCGTTTAGTGCTCCCAATAATGTGTTTTTTAAGCAACTAACACAAAGTGGTCATATTGCTAGACTCATTTCTCCTGAATTGAGCCTTCCCGAAGCCGAATCCCTGGAATTGAAGTTTCATTATACCAATCATATGCGAACAGTTTGGTTTTTCTTCAACTTTCAGGATATCCTTAAGGTAAAATATACCACTCACCAAAACTCCGAGTGGCAGCTGCTGGAAACATTTGACAGCAACGTAGGCAACTGGACGGAGGTTATGCTTTCCATCCCTGATCCTCAAAACATCAGATACATCGCTTTTGAGGCTGAAAGCGAAACAGGACATGGTGTATGCCTTGATAATATAGAGTTGCTGATGGATTGCATGCCCCCAATCGATGTAACCATTGGCGAGATAACATACCAGTCGGCACAGCTTACCTGGAGTGCAGGGGGATGGGAAAGCTCCTGGGATATAATTTACGGCATGCAGGGTTTTAATCCGCAACAAACCGGTATGTTGGTTGAAGAGATCGGGCAAGCAGGTTATCAATTATCAGAGCTGAATCAGCAAACGGCGTATGATTTTTACTTGCGTTCAGCCTGCGGCAATCAAAATTATAGTGATTGGCAAGGCCCTTATTCGTTCTCTACACCGGCCGAATATTTCACTCAAACAATAGCCATCCCAGCGGGCTGGAGTGGGTTTAGCACATTCGTTCATCCGGAGTTTCCTCAGTCCGAAGAATTATTTGCTCAGATTTTGAATGAATTGATTTTAGTGAAAAACGTAGATCATCTCTATTATCCCTCATTGGGGATCAATACTTTTGGTGAATGGAATCCATATATGGGAGCTCAAATTAAGCTTGAAAATGCAACTACCCTTGAAGTTAGCGGTACTATCCCGGTGCACGGAAATATTTTGCTTGCAGAAGGTTGGAACTATCTTTCAGTTCCGGTAAGGTGCAGCCATAGCGTGGAGGAACTTTTCAGCACCATTTCAGAAGTGATCGTAGTGAAGGAAATTGCCGGTACTCGTTTGTATTGGCCTGAATTCAA